>JAICHT010000011.1 GCA_025924755.1 Chitinophagaceae bacterium
GCATTTTTTCCATAATCCCTTTTAATATAGAAGGCATAAAGCGGTTGTCTATACTACCACCAACAATACAATTGTAATAAACCAGTTTTCCGCCCCATGTCAGGTCAAATGTTTCACGGCCGCGAATGGTTAAATCGTTGGGTTCAGGCATATTTTGATAGTAGGGCTCTACTCTTAGATATACTTCACCAAACTGACCCGAACCGCCAGACTGTTTTTTGTGCCGGTAATTGGCTTCTGCTTTCTTGCGAATGGTTTCGCGATAGGGTATACGAGGCTTATTAAATTTCACCTGCAGCTTAAAATTATTTTCTATTTTCCATTTGGCTATCGCTAAGTGCATATCGCCCTGGCAATGCAGTAAGGTTTGTTTTAATTCCGGTGATACTTCTACCAGCAAGGTCGGATCTTCTTCTTTTAGCTGGTGAAGCGCCTGCGCCAGTTTTTCTTCTTCTCCTTTTTTTAAAGGCTCAATGCTTACGGTAATATTAGGAGGGGGAAATTCTATAGCGGCTAACTTGTACGTTTTACCTTTTATGTGTAAGGTATCGTTTACGTGAGTATTTTTAAGTTTTAAGGTAGCGCCAATATCGCCTGCTACCAAATCAGTAACAGGCACCCGTTTGTTTCCCTCCATTAAAAAAAGTTGGTTTAGTTTTTCCACTACGCCGTTGGTTTCATTTACCAGTTCCATCCCGGCTTTAACGGTGCCGGAATATACTTTAAAAAAAGAAAGCCCGCCCACATGTTGCTCCGTTGCTGTTTTATATACAAACAAGCATGGAGGCGCCTGTGCCTCACACGATAATGTTTCTCCATCTGTAGTAATTTGTTCAGGTAGTTCACAGGCGCTGGGACATACGTTATCAATAAAACCCATTAGCCTCCCACTGCCCATATTGCGTTCAGCCGAAAGACAGAACAAGGGAAAAATATCATGTGCCATCATCGCTTTTTTAAGACCTTCTTTCATTTCATCTTCATTAAGCTCTCCTTTTTCAAAATAATGATCCATAAGGTTTTCATCATTACTTGCCACTGCTTCTACCAGTTCTTTATGCAGCGTGTTAGCCCGTTGCTTTTCTGCATCCGGAATGGGCAATTTTTCCGGCTTTCCACCAGTGTCTTTAAACTTATAAACCACCATATTCAATACATCCACAATTTCATGAAAACCGGCACCTTGCTGAACAGGGTATTGTACTACTGTTACTTTATTTCCAAAGTTTTTTTTTGCACTGGAAACTGTTTTGTAAAAGTCCGCTTCTTCATCATCCAGCTTGTTTACTACAAAAATCATAGGGGTTTTAAACTTCTCCACATAGTCCCAAATAATGTCTACACCCGCACTGGCAGCAGCATTCAGTAATAACACACCTGTGTCAGCTACCTTTAAAGCTCCCAGGGTTTCCCCAATAAAATCATCATAGCCGGGGGTATCCAGTATATTAATTTTATAGCCCCGCCATTTGGTATGCATGAGTTTTGAAAAAATAGAATTACCTCTTTCCTGCTCCAATGGGTGGTAGTCGCCAACACTCGTTTGTTGTAGCACATTACCCCTGCGGCTGGTAAGTCCTGCTTCAAAAAGCATACATTCCGCTAGGGTGGTTTTGCCGGTGCCGGAATGGCCCAGCAAAACAATATTTTTTACGTGGTTGGAATCAAAGTCGGACATAAAAAAGTTTTTAGATTAGACAATAGATTACTGATATGCATTTTCATGCATTTGAAAAACCAATATGAGAACATTAGCTGTTTAAAGAGCTAACGAATCTTTTGAAGTGCGAGCGAAGTTCCTGAAGTGTATTGTCAAGGTTAGTAAACTCTTCTAAAAGACGTTCATGATGCTGATATACATCATCTGAAAGATTCTCTCTGCCAGCGGCTTCCATCCTCACTTTCCTTTCATGCGTCTTGATGGTTTGTTTAAGGTCGTGGATGTTAATAAGCTGGATGTGTAATTGATTGTGGTAATGTTCTACATCCTGTAACTGATTTTTTGTAAGATGCTGATGAAGCGGTCCTTGTAGTAATTTGTTGTTTTCCTGAAATTCATCGCGGTAATTCCGTAAGATTTGGCGCCAATCTGTGCACTCGGAGATAAGCTGTGCAATGTCTGTTTGAACCATGGGAAGAATGTTTTTTAATGTGATTAAAATTTAGAGGCTTCTTCCATTTCCAAAGGCACGAACTATAGTGCTTTAAATTTAAAATATTTTGTGGAGAATTTAGATTAGTTTATTTAAGCCGGATTTCTTAAATTATCAGAGTTCCAAGCCTTATTTTTACACACGTGATAGAGCAGCATACCATACAACAAATCATTTCGCGGATAGATATTATAGATGTGGTAGGCTCCTACGTGAAACTCAAAAAAAGGGGAACCAATTATTTAGGATTGTGCCCTTTTCATAACGAAAGAACTCCCTCTTTTACCGTGTCGCCTGCAAAAGAGATTTTTAAATGCTTTGGCTGTGGCCGCAGTGGCAATACGATCTCTTTTTTAATGGAGCACGAAAAGCTTTCGTATGTAGAAGCCCTGCGGTGGCTGGCCAACCGGTATAATATTGAAATTGAAGAGAAAGAAGTATCGCCTGAAGCGAAGCAGCAATTGCAGGTTGCCGAAAGCCTTCATATTATCAACAGTTTTGCGCAGCAATTTTTTTCAAAACAATTATCTGATACAGAAGAAGGCAGGGATATTGGCTTAAGCTATTTAAAAGAACGCGGTTTTGGTGATGAGGTGATTCAAAAGTTTGCCTTAGGATATTCGCCGGAAAAAAAAGATGCATTTGCACAAGAAGCGGTAAAAAATAAATTCAATACAGAGCTGCTGCAAAAATCAGGGTTGGTTGTAAACAGAAATGAGCAGCTGGTTGATAATTATAGGAGCCGCATCATATTCCCGGTACATGGAACGAATGGAAAAATTCTAGGCTTTGGTGCACGGCTCATAAAAAATAATGACAAAGCGCCTAAGTATATTAATACTCCTGAAAATGAAATATATATAAAAAGTAAAATCCTGTATGGGTTGTATTTTGCGCGGCATGCCATTGATAAAGGCGAGGAATGCTTGTTGGTAGAAGGATATACCGATGTGATTTCGCTGCACCAGGCCGGAGTTGAAAATGTAGTAGCCAGTGGCGGTACTTCATTAACACTAGACCAGCTTCGGCTGATAAAAAAATACACTAAAAATCTTACTATCATATATGACGGCGATGCAGCCGGTATAAAGGCAGCACTGCGTGGGTTGGATATGGCTTTGGAAGAAGGCCTGAATGTAAAACTGGTATTGATTCCGGATAAAGAGGACCCTGATAGTTATGTACGCAAACTTGGTGCAGCTGCTTTTAGAAATTTCATTGCTCATAATAAAAAAGACGTCATTCTTTTTCAACTGGAAACATTGCTTAGTGATGCCGGTAGTGACGCGAATAAAAAAGCAGCCATTGTAAACCAGGTGGCTGAAACCATATCAAAAATTGACAAGGCGGAAGATTTTACCAAGCAACAGGATTATATCAGGCAATGTTCGCAGCTATTAAAAATTGATGAATCTGGTTTTACTACGCTTGTTAATAAGTTCATCCGCAACCGTTTGTCGGCTCAGGAAAAACTACCATTTGATGAAGCCAAAGTGCACCAGGAAAATGCACAAAAAGCTGCCGATGCCAACTACGACGACCAAACATTTTCTTTGTTATTTAAAGATGAATTGCAGGAAAAAGAAATAGCCCGGATTTTATTGGAATATGGTAACAAAGCTTGGGATGACGAACATCTGATTGCAGAATATGTTTTATCAGAAATTCCTGAAAATGATTTGATAGATAATGAAGTGGTTATTAAATTAATTGAGCTTTACAGGCTGGAACTGTCGTTTCATAAACCAACGATTGATAAAAATTATTTCTTGTACCACCAGGATAATGGTATTAGCACCCTGGCAGTTTCATTGCTCACCACTCCTTTTGAATTAAGCAGCCACTGGAAGTCTGATTTGAGCAAATCACAAGGCTATCAGAAAAGCCTGTTTCAACAGGATTATAAGTCGTTTATCAATACCGTTAGCCCGGACAATAAGGAGCAATTATCAGGCTATTTAAAAACACAGGAAGATAAAACAACAGAAGAAGTTGCATCAGCCGTCAACTATTTAAAGTTGCGAAAAATTAAACGCATGCTTCTGCAAAACCAGGCGGATATGGAAAAGGCAGACGCCGCTTTACAGGAAACGCTGTTTCGCACCCATTATCATTTAAAGCAAATGGAAATGGAACTGACACAAAAGATGGGATCGGTAATTATATAAAGATTACTTAGGATTATTTCTTTTTAAAATCAAGCCCAACCGATATACCTCCATAATAATTTCTGCCGGGCGCAGCATTATAGTAGCGTCCTCCAAATGCGTTAATATCATTTCCCAAACTATATTTTTGATTTAAGATATTATCAGCGCCCACAAAAATTTGAAGTGTTGATTTGTTCTTTATCCTCTTCTCGTAGCCCAGCTTTGCAGTTACCAGATGATAGGCATTTGCATATGCCGTATTAGCATCATTGAGCGCTATCTTATCCGAAAAAAAATAAGATATATTAAAATCAAAACCATTAATGGTGGCAAGATCAAACCCGGTAGATATCGTATGCGGTGCTTCGCCCGGCATTTGGTTGCCGGAGAAATCATTGCTGTTTTGCTTAAAACTTTTATACCGGAAATGGTGCCAGGTATGGCTTACCCAAAGCAAGCTTCTTTCAAAAAAAACTGAAGAATGAAAAATGGGGTAACTGATATAGGTTTCAATACCATTCTGCGCGGTTTTACCAGCATTTGTATAATAATCGCCACCACCGGCATCGCGTCTTTGTACAATAGTATTGCTTAACGAAAACATAAAGGCATTCACATCCACATATAAAAGGCTGTTTAAAAAATCACCTCTTATGCCCAGGTCGTAATTTGTTCCGTGCTCTGCATTTAATTGTAAATTGATGGCGCTGCCACTGGGTAAAAGTTCGGCTACAGAGGGCGGCGAAAACCCTTTTGCAATACTGGAATAAAACGTAAGATGTGCCAGAGTTTTAGCAAGTGCTATGCGAGGCGCTATTTCATTATTAAAAGTGCGTTGCTGTTTTGAAACAGAAACCGGGTACAGGCGATCAAAATTAACCCGCATTCTATTAATACTGGCGCCTGCTGTTAGTATCCAGTTATTCCAATCGGCTGCACTTTGTAAAAAAGTAAAAGCTTGTTGTGTATGTTCCTCATCTAAAGATTGCAGCGAATCGATATTGCCCAACTTATTATTATAAACCTCAACCGATGTAAAATTTTGTTGCAATTCGGCACCTGCATTAAAACTTAATAGTGCCTGGTTTATTTTTTTCTGAAAAGTAAATACAGTTCTGCCCCCGGTGTGTGGCTCCTTGTTTTTGCCATAGTTACGTACTGCAGGGTTACTAAAATCAGTATAAGCGCCATAGAGCGAAGTAGTGTTTTTAAAAGAGGTGCTTAAATATTGTGTAAAGCTTAGTCCTGCTAAAAAGGATCTTTGGTAAACAGCAGCTTTGCTTTGTTCGGAACTAGGGAAAACACCTGTTGCGGGGCGGGCTGCTTTTGCATCAGCATTGTATTCTGATAAAGTAAGTGCTCCGGGTGTTTCATAAAAAAGATCGCTATATAGGAAAGTGGTTTTTAACTGCTGATTTTTATTTAAATGATAATTGCCGTTCCAGCTAAACACATCCTTACGCAATGCAGAATGATTTCGGTAACCATCATTTTGGAGGTGTTGAAAACTGACCTGGCTTTTATTGGAATCATTGCCTGTAGTAAGTTGCGCCATAGCATTTTGCAAATGGTAACTGCCGGTAGTATACTGCCCAATAATGCCATTGCTTTCATTGGTGTTTAAACCTTCTATCAGCATCACACCGCCAGTGCCTGCGCCATATAAGCTGCTTCCCGGCCCCTTAATAACTTCTATGGAATGGTAGTTATAAAAACCTAAGCCATTCAAATAGGTATTGCCGCCGGGGTCGGTATATGGAATATCGTTGTAATAAATTTTTACGTTCCGCACACCAAATGGCGACCTTAAAGAACTGCCTCTGATACTAAGCCGGTAGCTTCCGGGCGAACGCTCTTCCATATGCACACCCGGTGTGGTATTAATGGCCGAAACAACAGAGGTAGGAGAGAAGCGGTTTAACGTTTGCTGCCCTATATAATTAACAGCCGCCGGTACTTCTTTTAATTTCCGGTTTTGTTCAAATGCTTTAATAACCACTTCCTGTAGTTCTTTTTCGTGCAAACTATCTGCTGTCTGTGCTTTTGTAAGATGTGCAATAAGCAAACTACAGCTAAAAATTACTAACTTCTTATTCGTTGAAATAAATTGACAAAACTTGAATGGCATAATTACTGCAACCTAACAATTTATATTATTTATTCATCAAAAAAATTTTAGCATATGTCAGGTCGTGGCGATAATAACAAACATGGAAGTGCCGGACGAGGTTCCAGCAATCAAAGCAATCAACCCTTTGGTTCATCCGATCAAAAAGGAAAATCCAATCACGGAGAACAAACCGGAGGCAAAAGATCAGAACCGGAATCAAAAGAACCGGATCAGTCATCTGATAGAAACAAGAGTATAAAAAAAGAAAGAGGTTAAATCCTCTTTTTTATTTTTTCGCAACTGCCGCTTTCATGATCTTCATGCACCGGTCGTTTTCTTTCGCCAGTCATGAATGGGATAAGTCCCAAAGGGGTTTCATTTGGGTAGACTTATGGGATTAATGGAATACAGCCATATCAAATCTGATATTATGTAGGAAAGCTACCTGATTGGTTCAGGCTTTATTTTTATATTAAGCAATATCATTTTTTCTTGCTTTTTTCAAACACCTTTGCAACAGCGGGTATAGCAATAGTACCTTCAAAGGCACCAATCAGTTGGCCCTTTTTATCATACATAGCCAAAAAAGGAAGGTTGTGAATATTGAAAAATGAAGGCATGAAAAAATAAATGTCTTTGCCTACTACCACGTTTGGCAAGTCAGTTAATTTATAGTGTTCTACAAATGCTTTCATATCAGAAAGAGGTTGCAAAGTAGCCATCACTATCTGCACGTCTTTCAGTTCAGCCTTATGCTTTATAAGTTCTTCGGTTTCGTGTTGGCAATGGCTGCAATCAGGGCTAAAAAGCATCAGTAAAACCGCTTTGTTTTTTGGTATATCCGCTTTGGTATACATGGTGCTGCTATCGCTTAATAAAATCTTGATAGGAGGCACTGTGGGAAAGCGTTTATATGGCGGCTGCGTGCTATCTGTCTGCGAAAAACTTACAAGACTTACAAAGCAAAAACAAAGGGCAACTAAATATTTCATATACAAATAAAATTAAAATGCGTAATAGTTATACAGGGTTGCAAACGAATTAACAACAATTATAGTTGTATTAAGATGCATAGATTACAATAAAGCTATGAACGATACTAGTTATTATCATACGGCAATTTATTGATGGTTACTTTGTTAGTTGATAAGGACCGGCCCACACGGATACCAAAGATACCGCCACTCCTGGATTGTGCATACGTAGCCGTTACTGCAAAGAGGTGGAAAGGCGCCAATAATATGCCGCCGCCGTAGCTATAATGCCATTGGTTTGAAGCTTCTCCTTTCAGCCACACACGACCGTTATCTACTAAAGCCAATATGCCGAACTTCCCATTGAACAAATGGTTTCTGGTATTAATGATCCATCGTAATTCGGTACTATTATAAAAAGAAGTTTCGCCAATAAAACGGTTGCGGCGATAGCCTCTTAACAGATAGCTTCCGCCCAATGTATTGAGCTGGTAAAATTCCGGTGTTCCAGTAAGGGTTGCGCCGCCGGCGGTTATAGATAATGAAAATTTACTTGCTAATGGCACATATAATGTAGCCGCAGACGAATAGGTAGCTGCCGATCGTTTGCGTTCCAGCAAATTTTGTGTATAAGAAATAAACGACAGCCAGTCTAGCCCTTTGGTAGGAATAATATCATCGTTGGTACTGTTATAAAAATAATCGACACGAGCGCCGGCAAATTGTTTCCACTTAAAACCAGATGGATCGAATATGGCAGCATCCGAAGCATAGCGGCCAATATTGGGAAGTATCTTTACCGGATGATAAAAAGTAGCAATACTTAAAAATTGGTGTTTCGATAATTGTTTGTTGATGGCCACACTTGCATAGGCTTCCCTGTCGTATAAGCGATAGTAATCTGGTTTTTTATCTTTTACGGTTTCGTTGCCATAGCCAAAAAAATTACTTTGTCTTATTGCATCAAAGTTGCCATCAAATGCAAGATTCCATTTCCCAATAAAATGGTTAAAGGTGGCCTTATATTGAATGCCAATCGAATTTTGGGTGATGGAATAATAAAGCCGGATACTTTGCTGCCAGGCAAAAGGATAGTTGCGCCATTGCTGTTGGGTGTACGCATAACCTGCGCCCACTGTAATGCCGATAGGCTGGCTTAAACTTGGCGACTGTACTGTATGACCTGAACTATATTGAAAGCCTTTATAGCTGTAAGAATCAATGGTAGTATCTTCTAACTGAGACAGCGTGGTTTTAGTAAAATTACTTTCAGGGTCGTTATATATTTTAATATTTTCTCCTAATCCGTCTGCTAATTTATTGATGATAGAATCTTTACCAGCACCGCCGATGATGCGGATGGTAATGCCTTTGTTGGTAGTGCCGGTTAATTTAAAATAATCGCTTCCTGCAAGGCCGTGCAACCGTATTTCCTGGGTTTCAGTATTAAAAAATGTTCTTGCGAATAAAGGTTGGTCAGCCGCTTGCTCATTGATGTTTTTATATATTTTAATTTCCGTTTTTTTATCTAAACGGTTGATCGTAAAATATTCCTTTTGCTGTGTGCCTACCAGGTCTATCACTTTTGACAAGTCTTTATAATAACGTTCTGCATCCGTAACCAAATGATTTCTTCGCATCTGTAACGTTGCAATGATCTTTTTTCCTGATATCTTAAAAATTTCAGGAGGCATTTGCCGTATGGCTTCTTCGATAATGGTATCGGTTAATGCCTGTTGCAGTTCCTTTGCTATAGCAATCCATTCGGCTTTGGAAACTTCGTTGGTAAACTGGTGGTCTAAATCAGTGGAAGCAGCATTGAACTTTTTTAAATTTTTGATTTTTCCTTTGAAGGGTGACAAGTTCGTTTGAAGACTTGGAAAGAATGCCAGGTAAGGTAGCAAGCCGTCAAAATTGCTGAAGGCTTCTGAACGGTCAACCGGTACAGGTTTGTAAATTACTTGGTCATTGTTTTGAAACGAAGCCCACCGCCACTGATCTTCTCCCTGGTCCCAGTCGCCCAAAAGCATATCAAATAAACGTGCCTTTACAAATGCTTTTTGGTCCACACCGTATTTATGTTGTGCAAAAATTCTTCTTAGTAACAAGTCGGTGCTTATTACATTTTTTGAAAAGCCGACATTGGCTGCATTCTGCTGATTTCCTTGCGGCCACTCTTCCAAAAGGCAAAGGGTGTTGGTAAAATCAGTAGCATATTTACCCAATCTTTTATCCCTTGTTACCAATACTATAACGGGCCAGGTATAGTATACGCCAGCTGCTTTGGCTAATATAGGTATAGCAACAGGTGCAAATGGATGCGCCATGGAAAGCTGGTCCTGCGCCAGGTTTTGAATAAAGGTTCCACGGCTAGCATCTGGTAGGGTAATCTTTACATCTTTGTTTACTTTACGAAGCAGGTAAATACTGCCATTGTTGCCTTTTAAAATAAGTGTTTTGGTGCGAAATGCATTCTCTTCATTAACGGCAGTTAAGCCGCCGCCTGCTGAGTCAAGATCAAGTATGGGAACTTTTATCGGGCTTGTCCATTCCCGGCGATAATGGTTGCCATTAATAAGTCGGTCTGCCCACCGGCTTTTGTATTGCGACCCTGCAATAACGGTTTTTGCTTTACCAGTGGTAGCTGTATCAAGAATGGTTGTCTTTTGCGCATTTGAAGAAATGCTAATAATAAATAGGGATAAAAAATTAAAAACGGGCTGCTTAAATCTCAAAGATGTACGATGGGCGGCAGGCATTCTTACCATTAATAGTTAGGATGTAAAAATCTTGCCAGTAATGAACCTAGTGGCAGCTGAATGAGTGTATCGTAACGTAATTAATGAATCTTTTTAGAAATAAAACTTGTATTTAGGAATGCCATATCCATACCAGTAATATGGTGAAATGCGTAAATTACTGTACTTTTGCGGCCTTAATTTGTAGACAGCATATTAAAAAAGTTATAGTAGTTTATGGCAAATACAGCAGACATCAGCAGGGGCTTAATTATCAAGCTTGAAAACAGTTTATACAAAGTTGTGGACTTTGGCGAAAACAAAACCGCCCGTGCCGCTGCAAAAGTGTGGGCTAAGTTAACAGGAGTAGATAACAACCGTACTATTGAAAAAACCTGGAACAGCGGCGACACCATTTACCCGGTTCGGGTGGAAAGAAAAGACTACCAGTTTTTATATAAAGATGATACGGGATATAGTTTTATGGATACCGAAACCTTTGAGCAGATATCCGTTGCAGAAGCCATGGTAGATGCACCCCAGTTTTTAAAGGACGGACAGGAAGTATCCGTATTGATCAATACCGAAACCGAAACTCCCATGAGTGTGGAGTTGCCCGATAAGATTGTAATGAAAGTAACATATAGTGAGCCGGGCATGCGGGGCGATACGGCTACCCGTACACTGAAGCCTGCTACGGTTGAAACCGGAGCTACTGTGATGGTTCCGCTTTTTGTAAATGAAGGTGAAATGATTCGCATTAATACAAAGACCGGCGAATATGTAGAGCGGGTAAAATAATTTGTTTAGCGATACAATAAAAGCTTCCTGTAATGAGAAGCTTTTATTTTTTAAGGCTGCGAAAAATTGGTAATTAATATAGATGCGAAGGATAAGAAAGACGTAAAAAGGAGAGGAGAAATTCAATTGGAATTAAATAGTTAAATTAGCTAATCATCATTTCCATAAATCATTCTTATCTTAGTCGCCCTGTTTAAACATAAACATTATTAAATTGAAACAAATGGATTTCAAGCAAATACAGGAGTTGATTAAACTGGTCAACGATTCTAACATTGGCGAAGTAACACTGGAACAGAAAGATTTTAAAATTACCATCAGGCAAAAAGAAGAACAGGTAACCCAGATAATGGCACCTCCGATGCAAATGTCACAGGCATATGCACAACTTCCACAAGCTTCATTACCTGCTGCGGCACCACCAACTGCCGCCAATTCTATTGCACAGGCAGCGCCGCAATCTGCCAATACTATCACTATAAAAAGTCCAATGATTGGTACTTTTTATAAACGACCTTCTCCCGACAAACCCAACTTTATAGAAATAGGCGATGAGATAACTCCTGGCAAAGTGGTTTGTATTATTGAGGCTATGAAGTTATTTAATGAAATAGAAAGTGAAGTAAGTGGCAAGGTGGTAAAGATGCTGGTAGAAGACGCCTCTCCTGTAGAGTACGACCAACCCTTGTTTTTAGTAGAACCTTCATAGTAGTAGAATGCAAAAGGTAAAATGTAGAAGGCTTGCATAAACAAGCTATGGTATCTTACATTTTTAGTTTTTCATTTTTAATAAAAAGAATGTGTTTAAAAAAATCCTGATAGCCAACCGTGGCGAGATTGCTTTACGCGTGATACGTACCTGCCGCGAAATGGGCATTAAAACCGTAGCCGTTTTTTCTACCGCAGACAGAGATAGCTTACATGTAAAATTTGCTGATGAAGCCGTATGCATTGGTAAGCCACAAAGCAGCGATTCTTATTTAAATGTGCCGCATATTATGGCGGCCGTGGAAATTACCAACGCCGATGCCATACATCCGGGTTATGGTTTTTTAGCCGAGAACGCCAAGTTTGCACAAATCTGCGCCGATCACGGAATTAAATTTATTGGCCCTACGGCTGATATGATTACAAAGATGGGCGATAAAATTACGGCCAAAGAAACGATGATAAAAGCCGGTGTGCCGGTAATACCCGGAAGCGGTGGTTTGCTGGAAAGCGTATCGGAAGCAAAGGGGATTGCAAAAGATATGGGCTATCCGGTAATACTAAAAGCCACAGCCGGTGGCGGTGGTAAAGGAATGAGGGTAGTATGGGCAGAAAGTGAGTTGGAAAAAGCATATAATAACGCAAAAGCCGAAGCAGGCGCTTCATTTAAAAACGACGGTATCTATATGGAGAAGTTTGTAGAAGAACCCCGCCATATAGAAATACAGGTAGCTGGCGACAGTTATGGAACCGTTTGCCATTTAAGTGAAAGGGATTGTTCTATACAACGGCGGCATCAAAAACTGGTAGAAGAATCGCCTTCACCTTTTATGACACCAGAACTGCGCCGCCAAATGGGAGAAGCCGCTAAAAAAGCAGCCGGGGCTATTGACTATGAAAGCGTCGGAACCATTGAATTCCTGGTGGATAAACACCGGAACTTCTACTTCATGGAAATGAATACCCGTATACAGGTAGAGCATTGCGTAACCGAAGAAGTCACCAACCACGATTTAATTAAGGAGCAGATAAAAATTGCAATGGGCGAAAAGATTTCCGGTAAAGACTACGAACCCCAGATGCATGCCATTGAATGTCGTATTAATGCTGAAGATCCTTACAATGACTTCCGTCCCTCGCCTGGAAAAATAACAGTATTGCACCAGCCAGGCGGCCACGGAGTGCGGGTAGACAGCCATGTATATGCAGGCTATGTCATTCCGCCCTATTACGATTCCATGATCGGAAAATTAATTACAGTAGCACAAACCAGGCAGGAAGCTATTGATACCATGTACCGGGCTTTAAGCGAATATATTATCGAAGGTGTAAAAACAACTATTCCTTTTCATTTGCAATTAATGAAAGATGAACGCTTTAGGTCAGGAGACTTTAATACCAAGTTTCTGGAAGACTTTGAAATGAAATAAGCTATAATAAAAAACCCTGCATTTTTGCAGGGTTTTTTATTGAGAGAACTTAAACAATATTAATCTTTCCAATTGCCATTGCGGTGTGGATTGCCTTTTCCTTTTTGCCAGCCTAAATGCCTGCCATTATCTTTTTTATATTCACGGTCATCGTCATCCCATCTATTACCGTGCTTTTTAAATTTCCCATGCTTTCCATAGTAAACATCCTGCTGCGGGGTTCGGTTATTATGCTCATTAGTAGAATGGTATACTGTATTGTTCCTTCCCAGTATTACATTTTTCGCATTGTGTGAAGTGGAAGGCGCAGCATTTTTAGGTGGCCCTAAGATGTCCCGTTTTGCATTTTGATTGTCAGCATGCTGCGCAAATGCAGTGGCAAACATTCCAAAAGCAAATAGCAGCATCATTATTTTTTTCATAGTTGTACGTTTTAATTTCAAATATCCTAAAATATATGCCAAATAACGAATGGCTGTAGAATGGATTGTTAAATGCCCGTATGAACTTAATTATATACTGCTGACTTCGCCATAGTAAAAATCCTTCTGTAATGTTTATCAGCGTTTAAGTTTACTAATCCATATTAAACATTTTCAATGCAAATTGTGTTAACTTGATACTATGCAGTTGCCCGATTTCTCAAATCCTCTTTGGTTTTTTATTGCGACAATCGTTTTTTTTATAGTAATAATTGGCCGCTACTTTTTAATTGCCGGATTGTTTTATGGTGTCTTTTATTTATGGGCGCCGCTGCGGTGGCAGCAACGAAAAATTAATAACCGGAACTATAAAAAAGACCAATTTAAAAAGGAAATAGGGTGGAGTACGGTAACAGCTTTGTTGTTTGCAATTTTTGGTGCCGGTACGATGGTACTTTGGCAAAAAGGATATACCAGGGTGTATACCAATATTCATCAGTATGGATGGTGGTGGCTGCCTGCAAGCTTAGCAATGGCCTTGCTGCTGCACGAAACCTATTACTATTGGCTGCACCGTTGGATGCACCGTCCAAAAATATTCCGGGTAATGCACAAAGTACACCACGATAGTAACATCACTTCTCCGTGGACAGCCTTTTCTTTTCATCCATTGGAAGGTTTGTTGCAGGCACTTTTTTTACCGCTATTGCTAATGGTTCTACCCATGCATGAATATGTCATCATCATTCAACTTACTATTATGACGTTCAGCAGTGTAATTAACCATTTAGATATTGAAGTATATCCTAAAAATTTTTATAATCATTTATTAGGTAAGTGGTTAATTGGGGCTACACACCACTCCTTGCATCACAAGCAATTTAAATATAATTACGGCTTGTATTTTACTTTTTGGGATAAATGGAAGCACACAGAAAGCCCTGCATACGAAAAGTTGTTCCAGGAAAAGACCGCTCCGAAACCAACCGAGATGATCGTTGCCGTACAAGAGTGCGACGCAACAAAAGCATCATAGTATGTTGCAATTAGGTGCAAAAAGTTTGTTGTTCATATAGTGCTTAACAACTGCACGCACTACAGTGGTATAATGTTTATACATATAACGGCGTATGCATAATAGCAATATTCCACCAGCATGGGATTATAATCCATCGTCCCGAAAGCAGCGAAACCATTTGGTGATTACCGCTGTTGCCGGATTATGTATTGCTTTGTATTTAGGCTTGTATCAGCTTCATATTTTTAGTACTGTTTGGGACCCTTTTTTCATAAATGGCAGTAAAGAAGTTTTGCATTCGTCCGTTGCCAAATCGCTTCCTGTACCGGATGCATTTTTAGGAGCTTTTGCTTATTTGATGGATGCAGCCGGTGCTTTTATCGGCGGCGAACATCGCTGGAAAACGTCGCCTTGGATGGTTTTATTTTATGGAATGGTGGTAGGTCCGCTAGGTATGATAAGCATTGTGTTAGTAATAGTACAGCCCGTGTTTTTACATGCGTGGTGTACGTTGTGTTTATGCTCAGCCGCTATTTCCATATCAATGATAAGCCCGGCAACAGACGAAGTGCTGGCTACTTTGCAATATTTGCAACGGGTAAAGCGACACGGGTACCCGGTATGGAAAGCCATATGGGGTGATGAAGCGATTCGATCTAAAGTTCAATAAATATGAAAGCACAATTAATAAATGTAATAGCAGGTATATGGATTATTGCCGCGCCTTATCTTTTCGGCTTTAATAAAACGGCGGCTGATGTAAATCATATTATCGGGCCATTAGTTGTACTGTTTTCATTTATAGCGTTGTGGGAGGTAAACAGAAGTGCCCGGCTTTTGAATATCATTACTGGTATTTGCCTGCTTCTTAGTCCGTGGGTATTTCATTTTTCACCGCCTTTTGCTTTTACCATAAATACTGCCACTGGCGCAGTAGTTATGGTTTGCTCATTGTTTAAAGGAAAAATAAATCACCAATATGGTGGAGGATGGTTGTCCCTTTTTCGAAAGAGTCCTCCGCACCTACAAATGACAGACGAGCGTACAGTTAATTAATTGCCTGATATCATTTCATCATTTTACCGTCAGGTATCATTCCGGGTGAGGATGGATGGTTTTCTTTGCTTAATTCAATTGCTGCACTTATTAATGCAAGATGTGTAAACGCCTGCGGAAAATTGCCCAGGTGCTGGCCTTTTTGTCCCAGTTGTTCGGAATACAACCCCAGGTGATTGGCATAGCCCAGCATTTTTTCGAAGTTTTCTTTTGCCCTTTCTATTTGCCCTTCCATTGCCAGGCATTCTACAAACCAAAAAGAACACATCGTAAACGTACCTTCTGTACCGGATAGGCCATCTACCTCTTCATCTTCTTCTTTATACCGATAGATCAAGACATCCAGCCGCAGCTCTTTATCTATGGCCTCCATTGTTTTTTTCCATCTTTCAGAATGAGGCGAAACCACGTTCAATATCGGCATCAGCAAGGCGCTGGCATCCATATTGGATGAACCTTTGGATTGAACATAGGCCTGCTTTTCTTCATTCCAAAAACCGTCATATACGTCCTTGTAAATCTCGTCTCTCACCTGCCGCCATTTTGCTGCATCATACGGAAAGGAATGATAATCACCTACTTTTATTGCCCGGTCCATAGCCACCCAACACATCATTCTTGAAAAAAGAAATTCTCTTTTTGCGCCTCTTACTTCCCAAATGCTATGATCTGGCTGCTTCCAGTTATTCATTACCAGGTCTATATATTGTTCAATGGTTTTCCAGAATTCGTAGGTAATATCTCCGCCATGCGCCACGTATATGTATATGGTTTCCAGCAGCTCTCCATATATATCCATTTGTGTTTGCTTGTGGGCATTATTGCCAATACGCACAGGTTTAGAATCTTTGTATCCTTCCATATTCTCCAATACATGCTCATCTAATTGTGTTTGTCCATCAATAGAAAACATCAGTTGCAGTTCTTTGTCGGTACTTTGTTTTTTAATCCACTCTAAAAAAGCTTTTGCTTCGTCCATAAAGCCCAATTGCAAAAAGGCGTGCATGGAAAAAGCGGCGTCTCGTATCCAGGTATAGCGGTAATCCCAGTTGCGGGCACCTCCAATTGATTCAGGTAAACTAAACGTGGGAGCCGCTACCATAGAACCATATTTATGAGAAATGAGCATTTTCAAGGTAAGGGCAGAACGGTTGATTACCTCCTGCCAACGTCCTTTATAACTGGATTTCGCAATCCAGTTTTGCCAAAATCGAATGGTTTGACGGTAAGAGGACTGCACAAAATGCTTCAGAGTGCCGGTTCTGTTTTTCTCATTATCTGCGGTTTCCAATATAAAGAATGCAGTTTCTCCTTCTTTTAATTCAAAGTCGGCAACTACATTATCCTCATGGGCGGTAAGCTTTGCATCGCTCAGCAGGCGTAGCGTGGCCAAATCGTTCTTTTCGGGAACAAACATATAGCTGTCTTCAGTTTGTTTCACGGTGTGCTTTCCTCTGGCGTAGTCAAACCGGGGGGCACAAACCATTTGGTAGTGAAGATCTCCTCTTACTGTTATCAATCTTCTTATAACGGTGCAGTTGCCTTCGTTTTCATCAATCGGCATATAATCAATAATTTCTGCAATGCCTTCGTCTGCTAAAAAACGCGTAACCAGCACATTGGTATCAGGCAGGTACAGTTGCTTGGTGATAATGCCTTTCATTTGCGGTTCAATAGAAAAGCAGCCTCCTTTATCCGCATCCAGCAATTTGCAAAACACAGTTGGCGCATCAAAACGCTTAAATGACATAAAGTCAATAGAGCCGCTTAAGGACACCAAAGCTATCGTATGCAGGTTGCCGATGATACCATAGTTTTCAATAGGCTGGTACCGGCTTTTATTTAAGGGATGATTCATGTAATAATGTAGTGCTGATTATTTTTTGGTGGAAGAAAATGCTAATACCAATGCGCCCACTGCCAAGCCGGTTACTGTTCTTACCAGGTTTCGGTTGATGCTGGCCCATAAAGTGAAGCTTTTATTAGTGGCAATTTTGCCAAAACTACCATATGCGCCGCGGTCTTCATGCACTGGTTCCCACACATTATTTTTCCGGTCCGCAGCTTTTGGCTGATCCGTTTGCTGTCCTTTGAAACCGGTTCTGGCCAATACACGATCAGCATACCAGGGAGCTATTTTATTGCCAATGATGGCCTCGAAAGTAGGATATCCTACCCAGATGCTCCGTCGGTTATGCGCTGCAGCAAATACTATAGCACGGGCTGCCACTTCGGGTTCGTACACTTTACCCATTGGGCGGGGTTTGTTAGGCAATCTGCTTAGTACCCATCCAAACTGTGTGGTGTTCATAGCCGGTAATTGCACCATACAGGTTTTAATATGGCTTTTATCATGCAGCAGTTCGGTACGGAGCGAATCGTAAAAACCTTCAATACCATGCTTGGAGCCGCAATATGCAGATTGTAAAGGAATGCCTCTGTATGCCAGTGCTGAACCCACTAATACAATGGAACCTTTATCTCTCGGTAACATTCTTTTTAGTGCTGCCATCGTACCATATACCTGTCCGAGGTAAGTAACTTCTGTAACCCTCTTAAACTCATCGGGAGATATTTCCTTGATTGGCGCAAACACGCTGGCCATCGCATTGTTCACCCACACATCAATTGGCCCAAACTCATTTTCAGCCTGCTCTGCAGCCGCTTCTACTGCTTTAGAGTCGGCCACATCCATTGGTATGGCCAAGGCTTTGCCGCCTAATTTTTCCACTTCATTTTTAGTGGCTTCCAATTGCTCGGCGCCTCTTGCCAGCAATACTACTTTTGCACCTTGTTTTGCAAACTCCCAGGCGGTGGCTCTTCCTACGCCGCCGGTAGCACCGGTAATTACTACTACCTTGTCCTTAAAATCTTCTTGTGTTTTCATCTTATTTATGATATTATATTTTCTATGCTTTAATAAATTGCAACAACCAAACCATCTGTTGCAGATATATTACAGATAAGTATCGCAATCTTATTTTTTGTAGAATAATTTACAATATCTGAGGAAATCAGGATTTCCTGTTTTGTTAGATATCAATGCGCTTCTTTCAAAAAGAGTTTAGGATATATCAAACTTCTCTTAATAACTTTATAGGGTTCTCCTGGCACGGTATCATATTTGTGCAAAGTTGGTAAATCCTTTTTTTCAGAATAATGTTTGAGTTGTTTTTATATCATATCCATTTCTATTTATTAAACTCAATCTTACATTCATCCACTACAGAAGCAGAAGAAATCAACCGGTTACACTTTTACTTTTTGTGGGCAGCGAGTTTTGTTTTATTGGTAGTTACAGTTGCTACCATTTATGTAATTTATAAATACCGGCACCATGAAAACGGACAGGAATATCAACCCAAAACCTTAAGCGGTAAATGGGAAATAGCTATGATAGGCGTACCGCTGGCGATGGTAGTTGTTTTCTTTTTTTTGATGTTGAAAACAATGCATCATATATTGCCTTCGGCCGATGGTAAAAAGCCGGATGTGGTGATAACTGGCCACCAGTATTGGTGGGAAGCACAATATCCTGGTACCAGGGTAACGGCAGCAAACGAAATTCATTTGCCAGTTGGCCGGACAATTTTACTTAAGTTGTTATCAGCCGATGTAATACACGACTGGTGGGTGCCGCAGTTTGGAAACAAAATGGATCTGATTTCCGGCAGGCAGAATTATTTATGGCTCAATATAAAAGAGCCTGGAATTTATACGGGTGCCTGCAGCGAATTTTGCGGTGCACAGCATGCTGGTATGCGCATCCGGGTAGTGGCGCAGCAGGAATCTGAATATATCAAATGGTTGCAGGAACATCAGCAAGTAGCAACTATAAGCGATACACTGGCTCAATCCGGGGCACAGATTTTTCAAAGCGAAACTTGTGGTAATTGCCACAATATTAATGGTACGGCATCCAATGGAAAGGCAGGGCCGGATTTGTCGCATATCGCCAGCAGGCAAACCTTGCTTACCGGAATTTTGGAAAACAACAAAGAAAACTTAACCCGGTGGATTCAGGATCCGCAAAAAATAAAACCCGGCGCTCATATGCCTAAGTTTTTTTTAGATAAACATTCAATTGATGCATTGGTGGCTTATTTGTCATCTTTAAAATAAAATGGAAATACGGTTATCGGATATTGAAAAAAACAAAGCGACGTATAAAGATTACAGAATACTACGCTGGCTCACTTCGGTAGATCATAAAGAAATTGGTATTATGTATTTATGGGTGGCGCTGCTGTTTTTTGTAGTAGGCGGTATTGAAGCGTTACTAATGCGTACCCAATTAGTGATGGCCAATAATCATTTTTTGAGTCCGGATGTATACAACCAAATATTTACCATGCATGGCACCACAATGATATTTTTTGTGATGATGCCCGCGCTGTTTGGCTTTCAGGTATATATGATGCCACTGATGATAGGAGCGAATGATATGGCTTTCCCACGCATGAATGCGTTTAGTTTTTGGATTACCTTGTTTGGTGGACTGCTACTTTATTTCAGTTTTTTTGCCGGCGGCGCACCTAATGCGGGCTGGTTCAATTATGCCCCTTTAAATGAAAGTGCCTATTCCAGTACAAGTGGTATAGATTATTACTGCATTGGGTTATTATTAGCCGGTATTGGCAGTGTAAGCACCGGGGTTAATATTATTGTAACCGTATTAAAATACCGGGCGCCGGGAATGAGTTTAAAAATGCTTCCCTTGTTTGTATGGATGTCATTTGTAAATGCATTTTTGATAATAGGAGCATTGCCTTCTTTAAACGCTGCATTAAGCATGTTGCTGCTTGACAGGCAATTGCATGCGCATTTTTTTAACGTTGCCAGCGGCGGCTCTGCATTGCTGTGGCAGCATATGTTCTGGCTGTTTGGGCACCCGGAAGTGTATATCATTATTCTTCCAGCTTTTGGTATCTATTCTGAAGTGTTCCAGGTATTTTCCCGTAAACGTATTTATGGCTATTCGTTTGTGGCCGGCTCTACTGTGGCTATTGCTTTATTATCATTTGGTGTGTGGGTGCACCATATGTTTGCTACTGGTTTGGGCAATACGGTGAATGCTTTTTTTGGTGCCAGCAGTATGCTTATTGGCGTGCCTACCGGAATAAAAATCTTTAACTGGCTGGGTACGATGTATGGCGGCTCTATACGCTTTACCGTATCTATGCTTTTTGCTATTGCTTTTTTAATAGAGTTTACGATTGGCGGTTTAACCGGTATTGCTTTTTCAATAATACCTATTGACTGGCAGGTAACTGATACATACTATGTAGTGGCGCATATGCATTATGTGATGGTAGGCGGTTCGCTGTTTGGTGTTCTATCAGGATTGTTTTATTGGTTTCAAAAATTGAGCGGCAAGCAGCTGGACGAAAAGCTGGGAAAGATTTTCTTTTGGTTGTTTGTTATTGGATTTAATATGACCTTTTTTGTGCAGCATATTTTAGGAATCATGGGAATGCCCAGAAGAGTATATACCTATCCCGATTTACCTTATTTCACACTATTAAACTTATGCTCCACTGCCGGTGCATTCTTAATGGGCGGATCGCTATTGCTGTTATTTTACAATATTTATAAAACTGCCAGGAAAAAAGAATTAGATAGAAGCGACCCCTGGGATGGCTTTACGCTGGAGTGGCTTTCCACTGCATTGCCGGGACAAAAAAATTTTGAAGCACTACCAGAAATAAAAAGCAGAAGACCCTATTGGGATTTGAAATACCCTGACAAAGCAGATTGGAAAAACGATGATAAAGAAAGAAAATAATTTAATGATGTTGCTGGTAATTGGTTCCGAAACGATATTCTTTTTATCGTTGATATTGGGATATGTTTCTTTTTGGAAAAGTGGTAATTACGTATCGGCTGTAAAGGCTATGCTTGATTTTAAATCTACAGCAGTACTTACTTTTTTGTTAATCAGCAGCAGCTTTACATTTTGGATGGCCGAACACAACTATAAATTAGGAGAACAAAAAAAACTAAAGATATGGTTATTGGCTACCATTATTTTAGGCAGCGTTTTTATAATTGGCCAAGGCCATGAATACTACCGGTTGCTGCAGCAAAATTTTAAGTTGAGCAGCGGTTTATTTGGTACTGCTTTTTATACCCTTACTGGTTTTCATGGTTTGCATGTAATAATAGGGTTAGTCATGCTGATTATCCTTTTTATTCTTGCGCTTAGTAATTTTTTCGAAAAAAGATCCACTGTACTCAGCACCATTGGCATTTACTGGCATTTTGTAGATATCGTGTGGATTGCCGTTTTTACTATTGTTTATGTAATACCTTACTTATCATGAACAGCTTAATTACCTTTTGGCAATGGAATGGTTTTGCGCTTGCAGGTATTTTATTTTTATGTGTTCTGTATGCATGGTATGTTCAATTTAAATTCAACAGGTATACTGTTCTTTTCCTGGCAGCAATAGTGCTGCTGGTAATTTGTTTTTTTTCACCGCTGCACATTTTATCCGAATACTATTTATTTAGCGCCCATATGGTATTTCATGTAATCTTACTATTAGTGGCAGGTCCGTTATTGGTCGCCAGCCTTCCAGAAATTACAAACAAATTAGTCTTGGGTATATCACGTTTATTAAACAAAAAACCTTTCGTCGGCTGGCTAATTGGTGTTGGTATCATGTGGGTGTGGCATATGCCTTTCATTTTTAATTATAACATGGGAGCTATGCATATGCATTCAGGCTTTAATGGATTAGCCGCTTTTGAAACTGTGAGTTTGCTAGTAGCCGGTATGCTCTTTAGCTGGCCCATAATTGCGCCGGTAAAACAATACCGCATCAGTGCATTAAGCGGTGTGGCTTATTTGTTTACGGCCTGTATTGGATGCTCTTTGTTGGGCCTGCTTATTACGTTTGCGCCAGCAGGCATATACAACCATTTTTTAGCTATGCAGGATGCTTATCACCTGAATACGATCATAGTAAACAAATGGGGTATAAACCAGGCCATGGACCAGCAAATAGCGGGGTTGATTATGTGGGTGCCTTGTTGCTTGCTGTACGTGGTATATGCCCTTTATTTATTAGGCAGGTGGTATGCAGAAAAAGAAGAAGGTCACGACTACGTATTACACAATCGTTAAGCCTAAAATAATATTGCTGGCATCAGATGAAATACTGAAATTAAAATGATTGAAGAACAAAATAAATCAGCGGCGAATGCGAAACCTGAAAAGATTCCGCAGCCCACCTATTGGCCCTTAATGACTGCAGTATCCTTGTTGTTTTTAAGTTGGGGATTATTAACTACCTGGATTATTTGTGTAGCAGGTGCAATTGGTTTTTTTATTTCATTAGCCGGATGGATAAAAGATTTAATTTATGAACGAAGAACCGAAGAGTGAAGACCGAAGGAAATTTTTAGTGAAGCTCTGTTTATGGGCAGGAGCTGTACCCGCTGCTGTTATTTCGGTGCCGGTATTCAGCGCCTTGCTAGGGCCACTCTTACAACGTAATGAACAAAAGTGGAGAAAGGTGGGCGCTATAGCCGATTTTCCCGTAGGCTCTACCAATCTGGTGAGGTTTATCAATGCCGATCCATTGCCATGGGCAGGCGTTACGGCCAAATCAGCAGCCTGGTTGCGAAGAGAAAGTGAAACTCAGTTCACAGCCTTTTCTGCTAATTGCACGCACCTGGGCTGCCCGGTACGCTGGGAAGCTAAAGCCGAATTATTTATGTGCCCTTGCCATGGCGGTGTATATTATAAAGATGGTAGTGTGGCTGCCGGCCCGCCACCAAAATCCTTGGCGCAATACCAGGTTCGTATTACTAAAACAGATGTGGAAATTAAAACAGCTCCTGTACCCATAACAAACATTACTGCCTAATGAAAAAATGGTTGAAAAAAGCAGGACGATGGATTGATGACCGCAGCGGCATATCAGAAATGATAAAGCCTTTACTGGATCACCCGGTACCGCCAGGTTCTAAATGGAGTTATGTTTTTGGAAGCGCCACACTTTTTTGTTTTATACTGCAGATTGTTACCGGCGTTTCATTGGCTTTGCTATATCAGCCTTCTTCCGATAAAGCATTTCAATCGTTGCAATTTATTACCAACCAGGCAGTGATGGGCAAATGGCTGCGTGGCTTACATTATTTTGGTGCTTCCGGAATGATACTGATGGTAGGCATTCATATGATACGGGTATATATTACTGCTGCTTACAAATACCCACGTGAAATGAGTTGGGTAAGCGGTGTGGCTTTGCTGATATTAACCACAGCAATGGGCTTTACCGGCCAGCTGTTACGGTGGGATGCCAATGGTGTTTGGTCGGCAGTAGTAGCAGCCGAACAAATGGGCCGTATACCACTGCTCGGTAAATATGTGGCAAGAATATTAATGGGCGGCGATACCATTGGCGGTCAAACGCTGAGCCGGTTTTATGCCTATCATGTATTTTTATTTCCGGCACTGCTTATATTGATGATTGGCTTTCATCTTTGGCTCGTTATCCGCAACGGCATATCCGAGTCGCCAAAAGCAGGTCAGTTGGTTGATCCAAAAACGTATCGCCAATGGTATCAGAATTTAATAAAAACCAAAGGTGTTCCTTTCTTTCCATATGCGGCCTGGCGGGATGTATTGTTTGGTACCGGCGTTTTATTTGCCATTATTTTATTAGCATTAATTGCAGGGCCACCCTTATTAGGTAAAGATCCGGACCCATCTATGATATATACTACCCCCC
>JAICHT010000012.1 GCA_025924755.1 Chitinophagaceae bacterium
ATGATAGCCTGAAAGGGACACCTGACCGGGTAGCTAAAATGTACGTGAAAGAAATATTTAGTGGCCTGAACCCTGAAAACAAACCTGATACTACACTTTTTGAAAATAAATACAGCTACAGGGAGATGTTAGTCGAAAAAAACATTACTGTTTATTCCTGCTGCGAGCATCATTTTGCGCCAATCATAGGCAAAGCCCATATAGCTTATTTTCCAAATGGGAACGTAATTGGATTATCTAAGATGAACCGCATAGTACAATATTATAGCAGAAGGCCACAGGTGCAGGAAAGGTTAACCGAACAGATAGCCGCAGCCCTGAAAGAAGCCTTACATACCGAAGACGTTGCTGTTATGATTGATGCAGTACATCTTTGTGTGGCATCAAGAGGCGTAAGTGATATTTCCAGCAGTACCATTACAAGTCATTATTCGGGTAAGTTTAAAAATGAAGCAACGAAAAAAGAATTTCTGTTATTTCTTAAATAATTTATGGAGAGACGTTGCAACTCTTTTACCAATAGATTAATAAAACGAATATGGAACATATCATCAAAATAAAAACAATAGAACGACTGACACATAATGTGAAAAGATTTCAATGTGAAAAGCCTGCTGATTATGCCTTCATTCCCGGTCAGGCAACAGAAGTGGCCATCAATAAAAAAGGATGGGAAACCGAAAAGCGGCCCTTTACGTTTACTTCCCTCAACGAATCTCCCAACCTTGAATTTACTATTAAGATGTATAACGATCACTCGGGAATGACCAATGAGCTGAATACATTGGAAGTTGGAGATGAACTGATTATTGATGATGTATGGGGTGCTATTGAATACAAAGGACCGGGCTACTTTATTGCAGGCGGAGCTGGCATCACCCCTTTCATTGCTATATTACGACAGTTGCACAAAGAAAACAGGTTAGCAGGCAATAAGCTCTTTTTTTCAAATAAAACGGAAGCGGATATTATACTTCGGCCGGAACTAACCTCCATGCTCTGTTCTAATGCCATATATACAATCACGAACGAACAAAGTAACAACTACCACACAGGTCATATCAACGAGCAATTTCTTAAAACATACGTGGATGATTTTAGCAAGCATTTCTATTTATGTGGTCCTCCCCAAATGGTAGAAGCCCTGCAGGATATTTTAATTAAGTTAGGAGCTTCACCCGAAGCTGTGGTTTTTGAAAAGTAGCTAAAATAAGGAAAGCAAACGTAAGTAAAGCAATGGCTGCAATATAGGTTCAAGCAATAATGCGATGCCCAGAGGTTTAGATCAAGAGCATAGTAAGACAGGAGCGGCTTGATTTTTTTATTTCTCTTTTCATGATAGTAGCCGACTATAATAACCTCTCTCCTGAAAAAGCTATTGCACTTCAGCAACAATTAAGGACACAGATTCAGTTAACGCCATTACAAAAAGAAGTTACGACGATTGGCGGAGCCGACATTTCTTTTAATAAATATTCGGAAACCGTGTATGCAGGTATTGTAGTACTAAGTTATCCTGCTTTACAAGTGATACATAAAGCAGCCGTGATAACTACCGTTACTTTTCCGTATATACCCGGTTTGCTTGCGTTTAGAGAAGTACCAGCCCTTGCCCAGGCATGGGATAAATTAGCTATCAAACCAAATGTATTAGTATTAGATGGTCATGGTATTGCCCATCCTCGTCGTATGGGTATTGCTACCCATTTTGGAATTATAGCCGGTATACCTACTATTGGCTGTGCTAAAAGTCTGTTAACCGGAAAGTATAACGATTTGGGCGATCATGCTTTTGACACAACTCCATTGATTTCTAAAAACGAAATAATAGGTACGGTGCTACGGACAAAACAAAAAACAAACCCGGTATTTGTATCGCCGGGCAATTTAATAACTATGGAAGAAAGTGTGCAGTTGATTAAAAATTGTGTAGTAAAATACCGGATACCTACCCCTACCCGCTTAGCACATAATTATGTAAATGAAGTAAGGGTGAAAGGTGCCGTAGATGAATAGTAACAATTACTTACCAAGTATATTAAATGACACGTATCATCAGGGCTGCTCACCGAAATAAAACATAATGGCAATGCCAATTGCAAAAAGAAGAAAAAGAGAGATGTAATGCCATTTTAAATAAAAAGCTTCTTTCTTTTCCTGTGCTTTAATATGATAACGTATAAATTGCAGATAGCAAAAAAGCCCGAATAAACCACTTATAATAGCTGCACCAATTAATAGTCGTAGCATTATCCTATTTTCTTTGCATTTTTATAGCCGTTCTTCAGTAGCCACTGTAGCACTTTCTCTCTTTGATCACCCTGGATAATAATTTCATTATCCTTAGCCGAACCACCGGTGCCACAAAAGTTTTTCAATTGCTTACCTAATAGCTGCAAGTCTTCATCTGTCCCTACAAAACCACTAATTAACGTAACTGTTTTACCACCTCTGTGTTTTGTTTCCAGCTTTACTTTTAATTTCTGTTGCTGTGGCGGTAAAGTTTCCCCACTCTCCTGTTCTTCACTTTCAAAACGAAAGCCTGGGTCTGTGCTATATACAAATCCACTTTTATCTGGTTTATTCTTCTTACTCATATTGAAAACTTATTACTTAAAACTTACCACTTACTACTCCATCACTGCTTTTAAACTTAAATCTAAACTCTTAGCCTGGTGTATTAAGCCGCCTACGCTTACATAATCCACACCTGTTTCGGCATATTGTTGTATGGTATCTAAATTAATACCACCGCTGGCTTCTGTTTCAAAAGCACCATCAATGAGGTGTAAGGCTTCTGTTATTTGTTGAGGCGAAAAGTTATCGAGCATCACTCTTAATACTTTATCCTTTCCTATGGACACCACTTTTTTTACATCTTCCAATGATCTTGTTTCTACTTCAATTTTTAAATGCGGCTTTACATTGATTACATACTTATGGGCACGGTTAATAGCTTCTTCTATTCCACCACAATAATCAATATGGTTATCTTTCAGCATAATCATATCAAATAACCCAAACCGATGGTTTACACCTCCGCCAATGCGAACCGCTTCTTTTTCCAATAACCGGAAGTTAGGCGTTGTTTTACGGGTATCGAGCAGTTTGGTTTTATAGCCTTTCAGTTTGTCGGTATATAGTTTTGTCTGGGTAGCAATACCACTCATGCGTTGCATGCAGTTCAATACCAGGCGTTCGCATTGCAAAATAGTATGCACCGAAGTTTCTACCTCAAATGCTTTTTCTCCTGCCTTCATTTCCTCCCCATCATTTTTATACCGGATGAAGTTAGCGGCAGGTTTTTTATATTTAAAAATCTTTTCAGCCACATCAACACCGGCCAATATACCATCCTGCTTTACTTTTAGCACGGCCTTTCCTTTAGCATCGGCCGGAATGCAACATAAAGTAGAGTGGTCGCCGTCGCCGACATCTTCCTGTAAAGCCGCATCAATTAATAGATGTAACCGGGCATCAAAATCCTGTATCATATTACAAAAATAAAAAGCCCTGCATTGCAGGGCACTGTTATTAGATACTATTTCTTTTATTCTGCCTGAAACCGGATTTCCTTTACTACCTGTACACTGCTTTTTTGTTTCATAAATACCGTAGTGCGGTAACTGCCTGTTTTGGTTTGCAGCGTACCAATACAAAACTGGTTGCCACCCGTATCGCCGGAATGTTTTACATCAAAAGTTTTTACTTCATTGGCCGTAAAAAAGTTTTGCAAAATATCCAGAGCCTGCGCTTTAGTATAGGTGTCGGTTTTATCGGGCAGCGCTACCTGAACCGAGTTATCCATATACTTTGCCAGTTCAGTAGCGTTGCCCGAGCGCAAAGCGCTGATCACTTCATCCAGCCCACTTTGCTTTGCAAACGAGCTGATAAAAAAAACAAATAAAAAAGAAATAAAGGGTAAAATTTTTTGCATAAGCATGAATATTATTAAACGTTAAAAGATCTGTGTGGATGTTTAAGAAGCTTGTACCAATCTAAATTAAACAAAACCTGTACCTTTTCATAGTTTTGCGTCTTAAATATTAGAAAGCACTTATGTCAAAGCGAAAAGTTATTCTTATAATAATGGATGGATGGGGACTTGGAAAAGTGAAATCATCCGATGCAATTCAGAATGCAAACGTTCCTTTTGTACAGTCGTTATACGGTAAATATCCTCATACTACATTGGTTACCTGCGGCGAAGCGGTTGGCTTGCCCGAAGGACAGATGGGTAATTCCGAAGTGGGTCACTTAAACCTGGGTGCAGGGCGGGTAGTATATCAGGAGTTGCAGCGCATAAACGTAGCCGTAAGAGATGGTGAATTTGCAAAAAACGAGGAACTGCTCGCTGCTATTTCCTATGCACTGGAAAATAAAAAACCGCTGCACCTGATAGGGCTGGTAAGTAACGGTGGCGTACACTCGCATATCAATCATGTAAAAGCCATATTGGATGCATGCGAAAGCCAGGGATTGAAAGAAGTATATATACATGCGTTTACAGATGGCCGTGATACGGATCCTAAAAGCGGACTGGGATTAATTGAAGATTTGCAACAGCACGCCGATAAGACCGTGGGACAGATCGCATCAGTAAGCGGCCGGTATTATGCTATGGACCGCGATAACCGCTGGGAACGCGTGAAGCTGGCATATGATGCCCTGGTAAAAGGTATTGGCGCAACAGCCGCCAGCGCTAAAGAAGCAGTGGTACAATCGTACCAGCAAAATGTAACCGACGAATTTATAAAACCTACGGTTATTGAAAAGAATCAGAAGCCTATAGCCACCATACAAGATGGCGATGCGGTAATTTGTTTCAACTTCAGAACCGACCGGTGCCGGGAAATTACCAAAGCACTGACGCAGATGGATTTTCCGGATCAGAACATGCACAAGCTGAATTTGCATTATACTACCATGACCGAATATGATGCTACATTTAAAAACGTGCATGTCATATTTGAAAATGACAACCTGAATAATACATTAGGCGAGATATTGCAACAACATCACTTAAAGCAAATACGCATTGCCGAAACTGAAAAATATCCACACGTTACTTTCTTTTTCAATGGCGGCAGAGAACAACCGTTTGAAGGCGAAAAACGCATTATGGCGCCATCACCAAAAGTAGCAACCTATGATTTAAAACCCGAAATGAGCGCCTATGAAGTAACGGCGGCTATTGTGCCGGAGATAGAAGCAGAATCGGCTGATTTCATTTGCTTAAATTTTGCCAATGCTGATATGGTGGGCCATACCGGTGTATGGGATGCTGTGGTGAAGGCTGTAGAAACCGTTGATAAATGTGTAGAGAAAGTTGTAACCGCCGCATTGGCACATGGGTATACCGTATTTTTAACGGCCGATCATGGCAATGCCGATTACATTATTAATGAAGATGGATCGCCCAATACTGCGCATACACTCAACCTGGTGCCATTTTTCATTATCGACAAAGAATGGAAAGGTAAAATTAAACCCGG
Organism: Chitinophagaceae bacterium; assembly: GCA_025924755.1. Lineage (GTDB taxonomy): Bacteria > Bacteroidota > Bacteroidia > Chitinophagales > Chitinophagaceae > Flavisolibacter. The sequence goes on from JAICHT010000012.1 coordinate 5,496, forward strand.
CAAATTGGGAGACCTGGCCCCTACGATTTTAACGGTATTAGGTATACCCATACCCAAAGAAATGACAGGCAATATATTGATGGAAGACTAGAAAAGTTTTTAATTGTATTCGAAGAAATATTAACTCCTGGCGTACGACTATTATAAGAAGCCTCTGAAATAATTGTTCAGAGGCTTCTTCTTTTCTGGAATGACGATGTATTTTAATACAGCAGTATTTTAATAAAAATTCCTGAATCTTTTTATTAAAATATCCGATAACATGCAGCTTTCTACGCAAAAAATTGTCTAAATTACAGGCAACCACAGGAGCAATATGACCGAGGAAGCCATTTTACAAGGCTGTTTAAACAATAATGCTGCAGCTCAAAAAAAGCTGTATGAAACGTACAGCGCTAAAATGTTGGCAGTTTGCTACCGGTATGCTCACAAAAGGGAAGATGCGGAAGATATGTTGCAGGAAGGATTTATAAAAGTATTTTCCCAAATGCAAACCTTTGAAAACCGTGGTGCCTTTGAAGGATGGATACGAAAAATAATGGTGCACACCTGTATTAATGTTTTAAAGCGCAATAAAAAGTTCAATGAAAGTGTGGACATTATTCAGGCCAATGCATTGAGGGCAAAAGAAGACAATATTCCTTCCATTCTTCAGGCCAAGCAAGTAGTAGAATGTATACGACTATTGCCAATGGGCTATCGAACGGTGTTAAACCTGTATGCTATTGAAGGCTATTCGCACCGCGAAATTGCCGGAATGCTGGATATAGAGGAAAGCACCAGTCGTAGTCAATATACCCGGGCCAAAGTAATGCTGGAGGATATTTTAATTAAGAAAAAAATTCTACAAAAACCAAAGGAACCCATATTTATAGCAGCCACACAAGGGCTTTAACCTAAATACAAAAATGCCGGCTGATTATGCTACGGAACTTTAACCATGATGACTTTGAGCGATTCCTGAACAAAAATGCAGATCAGTTGAGGATGCAACCAACCGCTAAGGTTTGGGACAATATTTCCAAAAACATTCAAAAAAGGAAAAGGCGTTTCGGCTTTGTATTTAGTGCATTTTTAATTGCTTTATCTTTTGCAGGATATTATATTGCAGATAACTATACTCCTTTTAAACCAGTAGCAAATGCACCGCACTCAAATTCTAAGAGTGCAGCATTGCCTTTACCGGCTACTGATATCAGGATACCTGTAAAAACGACATCGTCAAACAGCAACCGTTTAAAAAGGAGCTTGACAGCTACTTCATTGAAATCACCAGGCACTACTGATATTCAGCCCACAGTTACATTCCTTCAAAAGGCGGCAGAGCCCCTAGCTGATGTAAACAAAACACAACCTTTAGAACTTTTAATTGGGGATAACAGCAACCTGGCCGTAGGTAATAGCACTACTCTTCAAGAGCCGTTGATTTCTTTACAGCCATACAAACCGGCCCAAAAAGAAACGGCAACTGCATATAAATCCGTAGCTAAAAAACATAAATTAAGTTTTGAATTTTTCTTTACGCCTACAGTTAGCTATCGCAAGCTTACCGAAAATAAATCTTATATCAATGCTGTATCCCGTGTAAATGCACCTTATAACGTAGCCCCGCTTTACAATATTAACGACCTGGTTACGCATAAACCTGATATGGGCCTTGAGCTTGCTTTTTTGGGTAAATACCCGGTTTCTAAAAACGTGAAGCTGCGTGGTGGCCTTCAGTTTAATATGAGCCGCTATGAAATAAAAGCGCTTAACAATTATAATCCCCAGTTAACTACTATTGCTTTAAGCAGCCGCTACCCCAACAATACGGTTACTGCTGTATCAAACTATAGTAATAGCAATGCGTTTTATGCCGACTGGCTGCAGAATCTTTATTTTCAAATTTCTGTTCCTGTAGGCCTGGAAGCTACTATCGCTGGTAATAGTAAAATGCAGTGGGGAGTAGCAAGCACACTTCAACCCACACGTATTATTGGCGACAAAGCTTACCTGCTCTCAAGCGATTATAAAAATTATGCACAGGTACCCTGGTTAATTCGCCGCTGGAATTTAAATACCAGCTTTGAAACATTCATATCCTACTCCTCCGGCCACATACAATGGCAGGTGGGGCCACAAGTTCGTTATCAGCTGCTTTCAAGCTTTATCAATAAATATCCTGTTAAAGAAAACCTATTTGATTTTGGCCTGAAAGTCGGGGTTTCCCTGCACAAATAACAGCTATACTAATTGCTTATAACGCCCTGCATAAATTGTGGGGCTTTTTTATAGGTGTACGTATTTTTATACCATGAAAAGAACTGTTCTCTTCTTTTGTATTATTTTAATTGTAGTTAGCTGCAGGCAAAAAAAATCGCCTGCTGCTGAAAACACCGCTTTTTTCCCGGTACTTTCCTTTTTAAAAAGCCAGGTGGCCGAAGTAGATACATCGGTTTATCCACTTTTAAAAATTGTTACTATTGATAGTGTTTCCGATTCGTCTTATATCAAACGTGAAGAATTTAAGCACTATGCATCCGACTTTTTATCCTTGCCGGATATTGGAAGCAAGGAGTTAAAAAATCAATATACCGAAACAAAATTGTTCGATGAAACGTTAGGAAGAGTAGTTTTGGATTACACGCCTAAAAACAGCGAAGCCGAAATACGCAGGGAAGAAGTAATGATTATTCCGGATGCGGAAACAGGCGATAAAGTACAGTCTGTTATTATAGACCGCCTCGTAAATTCGAATGACAGCACCGTGCAAAAAAGAATGTTCTGGCAGGTAGCCAAACGGTTTCAGATTGTAAACATTGTACAAAAAAATAACCAGCCCGATAAAGTTGTAACTACGGAAATTGTATGGAACGATTTTCATCCGGCAGAATAATTGTGAAAGACTGAGTAATGACACAAGAAGATTTTCAGCAGATAGCGCCTACATTACCGATGTTGCCCGGCATCTATAAGTACTTTGATGCCACCAATAATTTGCTGTATGTAGGCAAAGCAAAAAACATTCGCAAAAGAGTTAGCTCCTATTTCAATAAAACCTTTACCAGCTATAAAACACATGAATTGGTAAAACGGATTTTTAAAATTGAATTTACTATTGTCAACTCGGAGCAGGATGCTTTTTTACTGGAAAATTCTTTAATTAAAGAATACCAGCCGCTTTTTAATATCAACCTAAAAGACGATAAAACCTACCCTTATATTGTTATCAAAAACGAGCCTTTTCCAAGGGTATATCTCACCCGTCAAAAAATTGAAGACGGGTCGCAATATTTTGGGCCTTATACTTCTATCAATAAAGTAAGAGACCTGTTGCTCTTTATCAAACAGACCATACCATTACGCAGTTGCCCCTTGCACCTGATACAGCGCAATATTCAAAAAGGAAAATTTAAGGTTTGCCTGGAATATCATTTGGGCAATTGCAAAGGCCCTTGCGAAGGTTACCAATCGGAAGAAGACTATAATGAAAATATCAACCATATTAAGTTTTTGCTAAAAGGCAATCTGGGCCCGGTGCTGCAACATTTTAAAAACGAAATGAAAGGATATGTGCAAACGCTGGAATTTGAAAAAGCCGAACAGCTTCGAAAGAAAATTACCTTCCTGGAAAGCTACCAGTCCCGCTCTATAGTGGTGAGCTCTACGCTGGGCAGTATGGATGTTTTTTCTATTATCAAAGAGAACGATGTGGCATATGTAAATTATCTAATGATGCAGCATGGCGCTATCATCCAAACCAAAACGGTAAAGATGGAAGCCCAACTGGATGAAACTGAAGAAGAAATATTGGCCTTTGCCATTGCCCAGTTGCGCAGCACATTTAATAGCGATACGCCGGAAATAGTGGTGCCCTTTGCTGTAGAATACAATGAGCCAGAGACGGTACTGACTATACCTAAAGCAGGCGACAAAAAAAAGCTGCTCGAGCTTTCTGAAAAAAATGCCCGCTATTTTATGGATGAACTAAAAGCTAAGCAACGGTTGAACCTGGGAAAAGGTGAGGAAAAATTTCATGTATTGCTTTTGATTCGGCAAGATTTACAACTGGCTGAAACTCCTATCCATATTGAATGCTTTGATAACTCAAACTTTCAGGGAAGTTATCCGGTATCGGCTATGGTTTGTTTTAAGAATGGTGAGCCGAGCAAAAAAGATTACCGGTATTTTAATATAAAAACGGTACAAGGTATCAACGACTTTGCTTCTATGAAAGAAGCGGTTTACAGGCGTTATAAGCGCTTGCGTATGGAAGGAGGAGCATTTCCACAATTAGTAATTATTGACGGCGGCAAAGGCCAGCTAAATGCGGCCTATGAAGCAATTGAAGAACTAAACCTTGAAGGTAAAATGACTTTGGTTGGACTGGCAAAAAACGAAGAAGAACTGTTTTTTGTGGGCGATCAGCAATCCTTAAAGCTGCCATATGATAGTGAAAGTTTAAAACTGATTCGTCGTATACGGGATGAAGTGCACCGTTATGGTATTACTTTTCATAGAAACAAACGAAGCAAAGGCACGTTTAAAAATGAACTTCAGGATATTAAAGGAATTGGAAGTGCTACAGCCAACCTGCTTTTAAAAACATTCCGGTCTGTAAACAATATTAAACAACAACCGATAGACGAATTAGAGAAGCTGATAGGAAAATCTAAAGCCAAAATTGTAACGGAATATTTTACTCCCGAATAGGAATGTATAAAAACAAAAAGGGGCCCGAATAGAAATTCAGCCCCGTTTTTAAAATCCAATATCCTATGAAAAACCGATGTAAATATACAACTGTTTATAAGAATTCCTATTATTAAGCCCTACAATATTTAAAAGAGTTCCCTTTCAGTATAAATTAAAAAGGACCGGCTTTAAGCCAGTCCTTTAATATCAGGATACCTATATTAATAGGACCATAAATCTTGTTCGTAATTGAAAATGCGGTCTTTAATGTTTTCACCTTCTACTAACCGAAGAATCGGATCATCAATCATATTCCGTATATTTTTGTTCAACGGATTATCTAAGGTAGATTTTACAATATAACTGCTGAACATGCGGCTTTCAAACAATTCTTCCCATGTCATTCTTCCGGTTCCCAGGTTTTTGGGATTGTATACTTCATGCTTGGCCAATATTGGACGCAGGTCTGGATAATATACCCAAAACATAGGTGTAGCGCCTCTTTCGGTACCATCAGCTGTGTAAACCGTTTTTAATGGTGCAATACCCAATATACGCACAAACATACGGCTGGCTTCCTTATCAAATATCCACTCTTCTTTAATCCTGAACTTCATTACATCATCCGGATTGAAGCTATTGGTAGTAACTACGTACTTATCAATTTTAGTAGGATCATTTAAGTTATAAACAGGAGTAGTATCAGCAGTACCGCCGGTTATTAATGTATTGATGTCATTAATACTAAGCGGAGTAGTAAAGCGGTCATCCACATTGGCGTCAAACGCTGTGACCTCACCACTTTTTACGGCTTTCATTAATATGCTGATAAACCGCTGATCGCCATTATCGTCTTCTGCTTTATAACGGAAAGGCATATTCATCTTTTCGTGCAGATCAATTTCCCGCCATACCTTTTCGCTAAACAACGCATCATCCCAACGCAGATTTTCGTAAGCCAATGGAGTTAAAGAATCAATCATGCTTTTATCGTAAGCATCATCCGTACGCATGGACTTTCTTACGGTATCGCTAAAACCACCGGGCGCAGTTGGTGCTGATTCTATTGGCACATTTCCGTATGGATTATATGCCGGCTTGGTAACGTTGTTGTTACTTTGTTGTTTAGTTGCCCCTGTTGGTGCCGGCGCCGCATCTGTTGGAGCCGATGTGTCGTTACCACCTCTGCGGCGGCTTCGACGGCTTTGTGCATCTGCGTTCATGAATAAACTACTCATGATCATCAGCAATAAACACATTTTTACAAAAGGGTATCTCATTTATTCCTTTATTTAATATTATATAGTAATGACGGCAACTTTCTGTTTCTTCCATCCGGGCCTACGCAACGGATATCTTCAATAGTAATTAATGAACCCGGACGTACTTTGTTTACAATGTTTTGTGACGGGCCATCCCAGGCTGCACCATTGTTGGTGTGTTCCATTAAATCTTCAAATCCTTCACCATCACCTGTAATACGAAAACTTGTTACTTTAAATTGTGCTTCGTAAAAGAAATTTTCCAAAACAGCCCTTACACCAGCCTGGCTTCTAAAAACAGAGGCAGGTACGTTTTCACCACTTTTGTTTACTCCTACCATAGCTGTTGGATCTGGAATAGAACGAACGCGGAAAGGAAAGCTTTGTGTTTTACCATCTGCTGATACGGTAATATTACATTCGCCATCGGTAGTAACCCGGGCTACGTATTTTCCGGGGCCTACTTTTGATAAAGAGCCTTGGGTGATGCTGGCATTTACCTTATTAATATCACCGCTTGCTGATACGGTAACCGGATTTTCTACACCGATAAACAGAACATTCATTTTGTCCAGCGCTACTGCAGCGGATGTTTGTCCTACGGTATAGTCAATAGTTTTATTAACGGTTTGAATATTGCCCATCTGGTCTTTAAAACGGATAGTTACCGGCACTGTATGTGAACCTACGCCGCCGCCTGCCATTTTTAAATGGGCTACACCGTCGGGGCCTACAGGTACATTTGCACCGCCAATACTAATTTGCGGACCTGCTCTTTTGTTAAACGCTCCTACACCGGCTGTGATTTCTAAATCCTGGCCCGGAGTTAAATAATTAGTGCTCTGGCCTACTATAGCAGCCGTTGCATCGTACACTACTTCTACTTGTCCTACTTTATTATGCAAATAAGTAACTACCCTGTTTTCTGTAGTTCTTACATCATTCTGAAATTTGCTTAATATGGTTAATGCCGCTACAGTGGGCACCATCCTGAAATAAGCAGCCTGCCAGGTATTATTGCTCTTATTTTGCGTTTTAGGCATAGTAAGATCAATAGGAAGCGAGGTGGCAAACTCTTGTTTGATAGTTGGGTCCAGGGACAAGATGTTATTTTGGTATACCTGTAGTTCATTAAAAAGATTTTTACCTTCTTTGCCTTCAGCCAGCATACGGGTAGCTACTTCCAGGTTATCTTCCTTAAAATGCATTTTGCCCGCTGCAGGATTGTAACCTGCCTCGCTCATAATTTTGCTTTTTAAGCCATCTATATAGTCATATACACCTTTCGAATATGCTACTGTTTTTTCTGCGTCCGGATACCATTTTTCGGCCTGCACATGAAAAGTGGGATCAGTTAATTTCTTTTTAAATGACTCCATTACATTAGCAGTAGAGGTATTAACTACAAGGTTGGTTTTCTCTAAGCTATTATTAACCGTTTTAAAGGCATTTAATATTTCCGATGATACATTCAGTGCCAGCAAAGCCGTAAGCACCAGATACATCAGGTTAATCATCTTCTGTCGCGGCTCTTTAGGTAGTGCCATAAACTATTTTCTATTTACGATTTTGGATTTAATTTTAAGCTACTAGACAAAACAGCTTGCAGCTTATAACTTTTTGGTTTTGGTTTATCTGCCTTGCATTGCGGTTAGCATATTACCATATATGCTGTTCAGCTTACCCAGGTTATTAGCCAATGTGCCAATTTGCTCCTGCATACGCTTAGCATCTTCTGCACTGTTTACTACATTTTTAGAAGTTTCGGCCAGCTTTCCGTAATACTGGTTCAATGCCTTTAGGTGATTGTTACCTTCCTGCAGTTCTAATTCATATATAGTATTCAGTGATGACATATTTTTAGTAAGCACCTGAATTTGATTATGAAATAATTTAGCGCCTTCAGAAGCCTGGCTGAAAGAACCTACTGAGTTAGCTGCATTTACATAAGCATCTTTTACGCTGGATAAAGCTTGTGTAGCTTCTTTGGTTTTTTGAGTATAATCACCTGTAGCTGCTACTACATCGGTGATATTGTTCATATTAGTTATTGTAGTGTTCAGCTTTTTAAAGTTCTCGCCTAAACGGTTTAAATTAGTTGGGGTAATATCAGCTTCAGACAAAGCCCTGTCCATAGAACCCAACACATCACCCGGAGCGCCAGCAGCTGCATGGCCCGTATCAGATACAGCAGGATAGATTATATATAAAACACCATACACTCCAAATACAATTGCTTCGGTACCTAATCCTACAATCAACATCAGGTCGGCACCTTCCCAGTGCTGAATTTTAAATAAGGCCCCGATAATTACAATTGCCGCGGCAATGGATACGAATACGTCTACTTGTTTACTTACTTTCGGTGGAATAGCAGCTGCCATAAAATATGAATTTTAAAAATTGGTTTTATTTACTTAAGAATGAAAGATTTATATAATAGGGCAATACCTTTATAAGTATTGCCCTATTATGAAATATTTTGAGAGATTGAATGAGTTAATTACTAGTAAATGATTGAATTATTTGTGCTTACCTACTTGTGCCGGTAAATCAATGATACTACGGAATCCGATATATGATTTTGCGGAATCCTGGTACTCATAAGTACGGGTGCCTGTTTGCAGGTAATAGCCCACATCCTTCCAGCTGCCACCACGTATTACTTTGCGTTTCATTTTAGGAGGGTCAGAATCTTTGGCATTCCATCTTACATCAGGGTTCATATCATGTTGAAAAGTGTAAGAGCCTTCGTAATATATAGAGGAAGTCCACTCAGCCACATTGCCCGCCATGCAATACAAACCAAAATCGTTTGGCCAGTATGCATCGGCACGTACCGTATAAAATCCGCCATCTTCAGGATAATTACCACGGCCGGGTTTAAAGTTGGCCAGTAAACAACCTTTTTTGTTTCTTAAATAATAGTTACCCCATGGAAACATAGACTGAGAACGGCCGCCACGAGCCGCATATTCCCACTGTGCTTCGGTAGGTAATCTAAAATCGGACTCTTGTGCCCTGTTTTTAGAAGATAACCAAGAATTTAAATAATGGGTTCTCCATTCGCAAAATGCAGTAGCCTGCTGCCAGCTTACACCAACAACGGGGTAGTTGCCAAAAGCCGGGTGCGAATAATAACGCTTAGCCATTGGCTCGTTATACGAATATGAAAAGTCGCGGATCCAAACTAATGTATCGGGATATATGCGAACATCTTTTTTTACAATGAAAGAGGAACGAGGCTTACCGGCGTTTTCTCTTTTTGCCGCCTCTTTTAAATCGAAAGTTTCAGAATGGTAAATCAATTTGGAAGCATCAATTTCTTTTCTTCCAAAAATGCGGTCTTCAGGAGAAAGAACTAGGTCGGTTTGGCCTAATTGCTCCACCACTTTCGGGTCACCCCACTTCAGATTCTTCATTTTAGTCCAGTCCACATATTCGTTGCCATCAGAGCCACTTTTTACATAGCCCAGTTTTTTAGCCGCAATAGAATCTCGAACCCAGTTGGTAAACTGGCGGTATTCATTATTGGTAATTTCTGTAGCGTCCATCCAAAAGCCGCTAATGGAAACAGAACGATTACGGGCACTAAAGGCATAAGAAGGATCTTCATCGCTGGGGCCCATATGAAAGGTTCCCTGCGGAATGTAAACCATACCGGGGGGTTTTGGTAAAATATAATGGTTGCCCGGAGCAACGCCATGTAACTGCCCGTCATTTGGCAGGCCGTTACCTTTATCTTTTTTACCGATAACTCCACAACTTGCAAGAAATAACGGTGCAAGAGCAAAATACGTTAAGTAATGGTTTTTCATTTTCATACGCGAGGGTATTGGGCAAATATAAAGTTTTGACATCAACTGAAATACAAGGATAAAATTATTTTTTCTCATTTCCAAATGCCAAGAAAATTTGTTCTCATTACCAAAAACGGTACTTGTATGCATTTATTGTATATTTTTTAAATTATTTGATGTTACTAATTTCAGGAGGTCATTTACCCTTGTAACCGGCTGTAAACAAGCATAATCCTTACATAAATAAAGCCATGTTTGTTCCGTACTATCAACTGGTTTATCCTTCAAAAGCGGGTATTCGTTCAAAGGCTGGGCAGCAGCCATTACCACTTTATGGGGTATATATTCCTGAAAGATTTCTTTTATATACGTAATATACTGCGATCCAAGTACGGCAATTTCATTAGTACCCTGTACCATTTCAAACAATAGCGCCAGCCAAACGCCAAAAGAAGTAGGGTATTTAACGGTGGCATCCCCTATGGAAATAAGCATATCTGCTGCCTTGCTGCGCCATACTGGCTCATCAAAAAAAATGGATAGTTGGTAAAGATTAAGCGCCATAACTGCGTTGCCGGACGGCGTGGCGCCATCATATATTTCTTTTTTCCTAAGCAAAATATCCTTTTGATGCATATGGGTATAAAAGAAAAAAGGAGATGAGGTATCTGCAAAATTTACCAACACTGTATTTAAAATCTCTTTTGCTTTTTGTAAGTATTGATAGTTATAGGTTACCTGGGCAAGGGATATGAGCGCCGAAATAAGGTAACTGTAATCATCTAAAAAAGCCGGGTGCCTGGCTTTATCGCTTTTCCAGCTATGAAAAAATGAGTCGCCCACGTTAGTAAATTTTTGCAGCAAAAAATTCATATTTGCCTCGGCTACCTGCTTATACCGCTCGTTGCCGGTGGCTTCATAGGCTTTTGAGTAGGCGGTATTCATTAAGGCGTTCCAGCTTAGTAATATCTTATCATCTAACAGTGGCCGTGGCCGGATGCTTCGTTTTTGCAGCAGTTTTTCTTTTCCCTGGTTGATAATGCTTTTTAATTCATCTACAGTAATGGCTTGCTCTTCTGCAAAAGAAGCTAATGGCTTCAGTATGCGTAAAATGTTTTTATGCTCCCAGTTTCCAGCCGGTGTAATATCAAAATACTGGCAGAAGATTTCGTAACCGCCGCCAATTGTTTCTTTTACTTCTTCGTAGCTCCACACATAAAATTTACCCTCCTCTCCTTCACTGTCAGCATCCAAAGCGCTGTAAAAGCCACCTTCCGGGTGCATTAGTTCTCTTTCTACAAATTTCAGGGTTGCTTCAATTACTTCCTCATACTCCTTATTATGGGTCAACTGATATGCTTCGGCCAATACGCTTACCAGTAAGGCATTGTCATATAACATCTTTTCAAAGTGAGGCGCCAGCCATTCTTTATCCGTTGAGTACCGGGCAAAACCGCCACCTATATGATCGTAAATTCCACCCTGTATCATTTTATTGATGCTAAGCAACGCCTGCTGCAATGCTTCCTGGTTTTGGGTGAAATAAGCATATCGAAGCAGAAAAGTAATAGTAAAAGTTTGCGGAAACTTAGGAGCAGCGCCAAAACCGCCCCATTGCCTGTCGGCATTTTTCATGCAATTTTTAAAAGCTTCGGTTATTTTTTCAGGGTCAAATATCGTATCTGCTGCTGCCTCGCTATTGATACCAAATCCATTAGAAGCTCTTAAATGTGCCGTCAGGTTTTCGGCCTGGCTTTCTAGTTCGTCTTTCTTTTCTTTATATGCTTTTGCTACGGCTTGCAGCACCTCTGACCAAGAACTTCTGTTAAAGGCCCGCTGCGGCGGAAAGTAAGTGCCGCCATAAAACGGTTTCCCATCCGGTGTTAAAAACACATTTAATGGCCAGCCGCCGCTGCCGGTCATTGCCTGTACCGCATCCATATAAATATGATCTACATCAGGACGTTCTTCTCTATCTACTTTTATGTTTATGAAGTTTTCGTTCATGATATGCGCCACCTCCACATTTTCAAAACTTTCCCGTTCCATTACATGGCACCAGTGGCAAGCCGCATATCCGATGCTTACCATCATTGGTTTATCTTCCTTTTTTGCCAATGCAAAAGCTTCTTCGCCCCATGGGTACCAATCCACAGGGTTATGAGCATGTTGCAGCAAATAAGGACTGGTTTCGGCTATTAATTTGTTGGTATAAGGATGCATACAATTATGAACCTACCCTACAATAATTGTACTCAAAGAAAAAGGCACTGAAAAAATCAATGCCTTTTATAAATTAAAGCGTAAAAATTATTTCTTTTTTGTAGCAATAGTCAGGAATTGTTCTAAAGCAGCAACCATAGAAGGTGTTTGAGGCTGGGGAGCTTTGATGCTTAACTTTAAGCCGGCTTCCTCTATAGCTTTGGAAGTATTATTACCAAAAGCACCAATGGCCGTACCGTTTTGTTCAAATTGGGGCAGGTTATCAAACAAGCTTTTTACGCCGCTGGGTGTAAAAAAACAGATTACATCATAATCGGTCTTGGTTAAAATATCCTTTACATCGTTGCTTTCGGTACGATACATAAAGGCTAATGAAAACTCACAACAATTGCTTTTCAACCAGCCGGTAATGTCACTATCCTGTTGGTTTTCAGAACATACATATAAAAACTTCTCGTTAACCTTATGCTTGTTAATTACATCAAAAAGACTTTTATTAGTGCCGTCAGCGCCATAAAACACCTTACGCTTGCGGTATAAAATAAACTTTTGTAAGTATAAAGCTACCGCCTCAGTAATGCAGAAATATTTGGTATCCTGCGAGACACTGATTTTCATTTCCTCGCATATACGAAAAAAGTGGTCAATAGCATTTCGGCTGGTAAAAATCACCCCGGTGTGGCTTTGAATATCAATTTTTTGCTTGCGAAATTCTTTTGCAGGTATTCCTTCTAACCGGATGAATGGCTGAAAGTCTACTTGTACATCAAATTTCCGGCTCAAATCAAAATAAGGTGATTTATCACTTTCAGGCTTCGGTTGGGTTATAAGTATCTTTTTTTTACTATGTGCCAACGCTACAGCCTTATTTGAAATACTGTTTTTTACCATATGGTTCGGCTAAAGTGTAGCAAAGTTAATAAGTTTACGACAAAAACCTAAACAACAGTTTGTTAATCAATAATAGCGGCGCCACTTCAAAAGCAGCCAAATACAATATAAAATGAAAAAAGTTTATTTTAACCTGGTTGTGTATAGACACATAGGATAAATAAAAGCGATAAGCAAAGCACCCTCCTATTATTAAGAAGCTGAGCGATAATGCACTTTCGTATAACGTACCCGTTGAAAAGCCCAGCAATATTAAAAATGGCAACAAAACAATACCTATTATCTTATTAGTAGTAAACACAATAAAAATATAGCTATTGATGCTGTCGGATAAACGGAAAAGCCATCCTAAAATTTTTAGCGTAATCAACTTGATAATATAGATACCGGCTAAGCAGGCAAACGTATAAAGCAGCAGTTGCCAGAAACTAACATCAGGAGCCAGTTTAAAATGCGTCAGCAATAAAGTAATAAACAAACCGGCACTCAGTAAAAAAAGAATATTTAAAAACAAAGACGGCATGGGTGTTTGCATCATCTGTTCTTTAATTTGCCTTTGCTTGAGCGTAGTACGGAAAAAAAGCTGGAAGAGCTCGGTAATATACCTGGAGAACCCATTTTTTATCAGGGCAAAAAAGATCAGCAGCGTCATTACACTATAAAAGATGGTTTCCTTGCCGTTCCATTGCCTCTCAGATATAATGAACCGGGCAGGATGCGTAAAATGGAAGTAAGGATGCCGCCGGTAAATCATCGTATCCAATTGTACGGGAGCAGTAGACTGCTTTTGCTGTACAGAAGCAATAAATTGCAGTTGGTTTGCTAATGCAATACTATCCTTATTAACGCTTTCGATTACCTGCTGAGCGTAACCTTTATAGCAAAAGAGTATGAAAATAATACAAAAGACGCGCTTCAAAAAAGGCAGTTTATATCACAAAAATATAGCACAGATTACGGAGATGCAATATTTCTTAAAAATAGTTTACAAATCCTAAATGTACTTTAGACTGCCTCAGGTTAAAACGGGTATCATCTCTTTTACCCACAGCCCAAACAATATTAAAAATTCCTGCTTTTGTTTCAAAAGCCAGCCCGGCGCCAGTACCAATATAGGTATGACTTTTATTTACCGCTAATGGATGCCTGGCCCAACCCCCGTCAGCAAACGCAAAAAAATTGGAGTTTTGTCCTATCAGGTACCGGTACTCTACAGTGCCTATAGCATAATGCGATACATACTGGCTTTCTTCATCAAACCCGCGCAACAACCGGTAACCGCCTATACGAAACAGTTCATTTATAAAATAGTTACCGCTTTGCAACAGCCCGGCGTTCATAGCAGTTTTTAAAACACTTTGCCTGCCTACCGGAAAATAACGGGCAGCCGTACCGCTCAATCTGAATTGGTAACTTTTGAGCTTAACCGTATCATACAAACTGCTAAACTGAAAAGAAGAATCATATGGATCTTTTAACTCTAATACCTGATTATTCTTTTTTATATTTTTTGTACCGCCTACAGCTGTTATACTTAGGTCTGCGCCTTTCCTCGGGTTAAAATGATAATCGGTATTATTAAAACTATAAGTAAACCCTACATTTACCGAACTTACATCAGCTTGCTGCGGCAGCCGTTTATATTGTAATACATAATTGGTATCTACTCCGTTTACTATAGTTTGCAGCTTTTGTAAAAAAACTGTGGCTTCCTGCAAATCGCCTACTTTGTAACTGGCGCCCAGGTTCATAGCAATATTTAAAAAAGTGCTGTCCTTTCGGTACATATCCAATGAAAAGTTGAGGCCCAGCGGCGATTTAAAAATATAGGGGTGGTGATATAATATATTAAGCTTAGGCGAGCTTTTTTGCAGTTGCTGCCAGTTTAACCCGATGGTTTCACCGGCGCCTAAGGCATTGCTTAGCAGAATATTGGCCTCTCCGGTTATTAAAAACTTTTTATTGCTGGCGGCATCACTATTGGGCAAAAAACCCACCAGCACATTTACCTGGCTGCTTTTCTTTTGCTTTAAATAGAGGTTTAGTACCGATCCGGTTCCCAGCAACGTAATATTGGAAGGCCGCTCTTCCTGCACATAAGTTAATTGTGAGATCTTTTTGTCTACGCTTTGCAGCTTTTTTTTGTTATAAATGCTGCCGTTTGCAATATCCAAATAGCGCTGTAAAAATTCGTGGTCAATTTTAGCGGCACCGTATATGCGGATGCTGTCCACTTTGTAAATTGGTCCGCGGTCTATTTTCAATATTCCATTTAAACCTTGCTGCGTCAGCGCCATACTATCCAGGTACACTTTAGCAAACGGGTGCCCGTTTTCTTCCAGATAACTTAAAATCCGCTCCTGCCAGTTTTGCAAAAGGGGAATATTTAAAGGCGTGCCGGGCTCCATATTATTGTTCCAGTGTAACGCTTGCAAAATGTCCGCATCAGCAGGCCGGGTGCTGATGGCAGCCCATTTATACGGCTCGCCTAAAAACAAGGTTACCTTTGCCCGCGACGAATCGTATACTACACTGTCTACCGACGACGTTATATATCCTTTACTTTGCAGCAATGCGGGTAGCCGGCTTACATAATCAATAGCAGTAGCTTTGGAAGTAAATGATTGTTGCAACTGTAAACTGTTATATAAAGTGCCGGAATCGGCATCAGCACTAAGGTATGCCACCGAATATTTATTTTGAGCAACAGCCGTAGTATGCAATAGCATTGCACAGAAACCAAAAAACAGCAGGTATTTAAACGAAACCATCAATGGGGGTAAATATCTTAATAAAACTTAATTTTTAATAACGAACATTGGCAGGAATTTATTTGCATATCCCTTTTTGCAGGCAGGCTTGCAATTATTGCAATTTTCATTTTACCACTTCCTTGCGGTATAAAGACGATATGGTACAGGCTTTGGCCAAAGAAATACATCTGCAAAAAGACTTTTTACAAGGCGAAGCAGTATCAACCATTTACTTCGGCGGTGGCACGCCCAGTTTATTAAGTCTAGAAGAAACAGCACATTTACTCGAAACACTTACTGCTAATTTTACCATTACTCCTGATGCGGAAATAACTTTAGAAGCCAATCCGGATGATATTACCAACGAAAAACTGGCCGGTTGGAAAGCAGCCGGTATCAACCGGTTAAGCATAGGTGTGCAATCTTTTTTTGAAGAGGAACTCCGTTGGATGAACCGGGCACATTCCGCGTCGCAGGCACGCAGTTGTATTGAAAGCAGCCTGCAACATGGCTTTGATAATATCAGTATTGATTTAATATACGGCTCGCCTTTCCTTACCGACGACCAGTGGCACCAAAATGTAGCTATTGCTACTGGTTACGGCATTCCGCATTTGTCGTGCTATGCATTAACAGTGGAAGAAAAAACGCCGCTACATCAACTAATTGCTAAAAACAAAAAAGCGAATGTAGACAGTGAAAAACAGGCACGCCAGTTTTTACTATTAATGCAATGGCTAGAGGAAAAAGGATATGAGCATTACGAAGTGTCCAACTTTGCCAGGCCGGGCTACAGAAGCCGCCATAATTCGTCTTACTGGAAAGGGATTCCGTATTTGGGCATCGGCCCATCGGCGCATTCGTATAATGGAACCCTCCGCAAATGGAACATAGCTAATAATGGGCAATACATTCAAGCCATCAATAACAATAGTACAAAAAGCGAAACAGAAATTTTAACGCCAGTGCAGAAGCTGAATGAATATATTATGATTTCACTGCGAACAATAGAAGGGTTGGATTTAAAGTATATAAAAAAAGAATGGGGAGAAGACAAGGTGACTTTATTGCAAAAAAGACTGCAGCGTTTTGAGAACAGCCACCTGGTAACGCAGCAAAACAATATGGTACAATTAACGAACGACGGTATGCTGATGGCAGATGGTATTGCCGCCGATTTGTTTAGCTGATATTAAACCATCACATCTTCTATTTTACAAAAGCCTTCGCCGGGTTGCAACCGCTCCCATAGTATCTTATAAATGGTTTCGGCAATGGGCATATCTGCCTGTATGTGCTGGTTAATGTTGTGCATACATTTGGAAGCATTGTATCCTTCTGCCACCATATTCATTTCCAGTTGGGCCGATTGTACGGTATATCCCTTTCCTATCATATTGCCAAAGGTGCGGTTGCGGCTGTATAACGAGTAGCAGGTTACCAGCAGATCGCCAAGGTATACCGAAGCCGCATAGTTCATATCTTTTTTGTGCGACGGGGTTGCCTGGTGCTCTCCTACTACTATATGTTCGATACCCACCTTGCGTAAAAAACCGGCCATTTCATCGGCACTGTTGGCAATATATACGCTCAAAAAATTATCCCCATAATCCAGTCCATGCGCTATACCGGCGCCTAACGCATAAATGTTTTTCAGAACGGCTGCATATTGCACACCCAGTATATCGCTGTTAACAACGGTATTGATATATGGTGCCTTAAAATAAGCAGCAATCTGCTCGGCCATTTGGGTATCAATCCCTGAAAAAGTAAGGTAGGATAACTTTTCTGCTGCTACTTCTTCTGCATGGCAGGGCCCTAAAAGCGCAAAATAATTTTTTAAAGGAATGCCGAAATTCTTTTCCAGATAATCGTTCAATAAAACATCCTGGTCGGGCACCAACCCTTTGATGGCAGAAATAATTTTTTTGTTTTTCAGTGCGCCGGTATGAACCTTATTTAATACTTCTTTTATATACGCCGAAGGCACTACCAGCACCAACACATCCGATTGAGAAATGACCGTATTGATGTCATCAATAATGGATATTTGAGAAATATCGAAATAAGCCGAACTTAAATGATTGGGATTATGCCGCCTTTTTTTTATGTAAGATATCGTGTCGGGGTTGCGCACCCACCAGTTTACGGGTTGCTTATTATCCACTAATATTTTTACCAATGCCGTAGCCCAGCTGCCGCTGCCAATAATACCAAATTTCATTGTATCCGTTGCCATAATTAATAAAGTAAGCTATTGTAATATTAAATAGCGCCTTCTACTTTTCAAACAATTTATCTTTTGGAACTATTTTAACCTTAGTGCCGGTTTTTAATGTTTTGCTGATGGCATTGTAGGGCGCAGTAATTACCTGCTCGCCGGCTGATAAACCGTTGGTTACTTCAATATAGTTAATATCCTGTATTCCGGTTTTTACCACTCTTTTTTGTACCGTATTGTCAGCTTTCAATACAAATACCACTTCTTCCAGTTCGTCAGCGGCAGTAGTAGTGTTATTATCCTGTTCGTCCAAATTATCAGCCTTTTTGGTATTGTCTTTCTGATTGTCTACGGCTTCCTCGCTGCCTTTTATCCGGGCCGCAACGGCGGTAATCGGTACAGACAGCACGTTGTCTTTTTTATTGGTTTTAATATCGGCGCTGGCATTCATACCGGGCCTGAAAGGAAATCTTCTGAAATTGGAAGAATCTACCAAATCTTTATACGACGAAGGATCCAGCCGGATGCGTACTTCATAGTTTGTTACATCATTGGTAGTTACCGTGGTAGTGCCTGTTTTATTGGTGCTACTGGCTATTTGCGTCACCACACCTAAAAATTTGCGTTTGTTATAAGCGTCTACTTCCACATCGGCCGAATCGCCTATGCTTACTTTTACAATATCATTTTCGCCTACATCTACCCGCACTTCCATTTGGCTCATATTGGCCACCCGCATCATTTCAGTGCCGGCCATTTGAGCCGTTCCTACTACCCGCTCCCCCTTTTTTACATTCAGCATCGAAACCACGCCGCTCATAGGAGCTACAATGGTAGCGCGGCTTAAGTTTTTATTGGCAGCGCCTAATTGGGTGGAAGCGCTTTGCACGCCGGCCGCAAGGCTCCGGATGTTTTCAATAGCCGCATTGTATTGTG
>JAICHT010000013.1 GCA_025924755.1 Chitinophagaceae bacterium
CCTTTTCCACCTCCGTTGGCTGATGTAAAAGGGGCAGCCAGCATTGCTGCGATTGCAGCATGGCACTTAGCATAATATGTTGCATCCGGTCATGGCGAAACTTTTCTTTTTCGGTTCGGCTGCATAGCAGCGGAATAATTTCTGATACACCTATTTCGGTTGCCTTTTCTAAAAACCATTCAAAACGGCTGGCGTTTTTTATAATGGATATGCCAATCGTAACCTTAATTTCCGGTGGCGGTAACGCTTTAGTTTCCGTAATACGTACTTCGCATCTTTTTCGATGATCGTTGATAATAACTGCTTCTGCTTTTATACCTTTTCCATTAGTTAATAGCAACTTTTCATCAACCTTCATGCGCAATACCTGGGTAATATGCTTAGAAGTATCTTCATCCAATACTACATGACTTTGATTGTTCAAACTTTCAATATAAAAAAAAGGTAACGCCATATACACTTCTAATATAAAATAAAAGCCTTGCCGGTGGCAAGACTTTTTATTAACCCTTTTGCTTACTATATCTAGAACGGGTCATCTTCGTTTTGTAAGTCATTCATTTTACTGCCGGTTTGTATAAACATCCGGGCGCCGCCGCCATCATCCTGCTGCACCGGCTTCCAACTACCAGGCAATCCCGGGCCGCTAAAGCCATTGTCATCATAGTCCACAAACTTTTGTATTTGCAGTAATGCCCGCAACTTTATTACATCCAACTGTCCATTACGGTGTTTGGCTACACGTACATGCGTTTCGCCACGGGTGTCCTCTCCCATTTCGTTGCTGGTTACATCATAGTATTCCGGCCGGTATAAAAACATTACCATATCGGCATCCTGCTCAATAGCACCCGACTCCCGCAAGTCGCTCAACTGCGGCATCTTGTTTCCGTCTTTTCTTTTTTCCACTTCACGGCTTAACTGCGATAAAGCAATAATAGGAATATTCAGTTCTTTGGCCAGGCCTTTTAAGTTCCGGGAAATGGTACTGATCTCCTGCTCCCGGTTCGAGTTTTTACCATCGTTGGTACCACTCATTAACTGCAGGTAATCAATAATA
Organism: Chitinophagaceae bacterium; assembly: GCA_025924755.1. GTDB lineage: Bacteria > Bacteroidota > Bacteroidia > Chitinophagales > Chitinophagaceae > Flavisolibacter. Next base: position 1,061 of record JAICHT010000013.1, read on the forward strand.
ATCATCCCGATATTACTTTTATTTTTTAACCGGCGGCACTTGGCACGAAGTTCAAAAATATTTAAGGCGGCAGTATCATCAATAAAAATGGGAGCCTGCGCCAGCCGCTGAATACCACGGGCATATAGTTGCTTCATCTCATGTTCTTCCAGTTTACCGCGGGATATTTTTTCCAGCCATATCTCGCTTTCTGCTGCCAATATCCGTTGCACTAGTTGCCCGGCGCTCATTTCCAGCGAAAAGAAAGCTACCGGTGTAGGACGCGTAGGATGCAAAGCTGCATTGCGAGCCAGGTTCAGCGCAAAAGCCGTTTTACCAACCGCAGGCCGGGCCGCTAATATAATCAGGTCAGAATTTTGCCAGCCATAAGTAAGTTTATCCAGGTAGGTAAAGCCGCTGGGCACACCGGTAATATCATCATTGCGGTGGCGCAGGTCTTCTATGCGCTGAATGGTTTGTACCAATACCGAATCAATAGAAGACGTATCATTGCGAAGGTGATTGCTGGTTACATCATACATCTTGCTTTCTGCCTGGTCCAGCAAATCAAAAACGTCCGTACTATCTTCATAGGCATCCGAAATAATTTCACCGCTGATGCGTATCAGTTCCCGCTGAATAAATTTTTGCAATACAATACGGGAGTGGGCTTCAATATTGGCTGAGGATACTACCGCATTGGTTAGTTTGGTTACATAATACGGCCCTCCTACTACATCCAAATCTTCTTTTCCACGCAGTTCTTCTACCACCGTTAAGATATCAATGGGCTGGCTCTTATTGGACAGGCTTTGCATCGCCCTGAAGATGCGCTGGTTGGCCTCTACATAAAAACATTCGGGTTTTAATATCTCCGCTACGGTATCAAACGCCCCTTTTTCCAGCATAATAGCGCCCAGCACCGCATCTTCCAACGCACGGGCCTGCGGCGGCACTTTGCCATACACCATCGTACTCAGGTCTACAGACGGTGTGTTCCTTCGCGATTTGCGGTCTTTATTGAGGTTCGTTAAATCCATACAAGATGTAAAAAGAGTTAATTCGTTGATTACTGAATCAATTGACCTATGGATTCGTTGCTAAATTCTATAGCAAATGTACCGAACGTTATCATTAAGTCAGTCAACGAAAATAAAACCATAAAGCCGTGTACGATGCTTTTTTAGAAACAATATTAATCCACAAAGCCCAAAGGCTTAGCCTCACAGCTTATTCACATCTTTTACTTACTTATGCACGTATGATGTTTGGCGTAAGAAAGAAAATAATTTTCAATAAGGGTGCAACTATTGGTTCTATAAAGCAGGAGTACAGGAACAAGAAGTTTGTAAAGCAAGCAGCAGTCATTATAATATCTATCATTATCCTGTCGCTATTATCCTATTCATCTGCGGTTTATCTTTGCCCACCACAGAAATATTTATAGAATGACGCTTTCGTATAATTGGCTGAGTGATTATTTACCTGTTAGTATTGATCCGCAAAAGCTATCGGCAATCCTTACTTCTATCGGGTTAGAAGTAGAAAAGATGGAGCTGTTTGAAGAAGTGCAGGGTGGATTAAAAGATTTGGTAATAGGCGAAGTGCTGGAAGTGCAGCCACACCCGAACGCCGATAAATTAAAACTGACCAGGGTAGATATTGGAAACAACCAGCCGTTGCAAATTGTATGCGGCGCACCCAATGTAGCTACAGGACAAAAAGTGGTAGTAGCCCCTGTAGGTGCTACTATTTACCCGGCTAGCGGCAGCCCACTTACTATGAAGCTGGCTAAAATACGGGGCGAGGAAAGCCAGGGAATGATATGTGCCGAGGATGAAATTGGCCTGGGTACTTCACATGCGGGCATTATGGTACTAAACGAAAATGCAAAACCGGGTAGTTTGGCGGCCGATTATTTTAAACCTTATACAGATATGGTGTACGAGATCGGCCTAACGCCCAACCGGATGGACGCCATGAGCCATTGGGGCGTAGCCCGCGATGTATGCGCTTACCTGTCGCACCACGAAAAGAAAGTGTACGAGCCAAAACTCCCATCAGCCGATTTTAAGATAGATAACCATTCCTTGCCTATACAGGTGACCATTGAAACACCGGAAGCCTGCAGGCGGTATTCAGGAGTTTGCATGGCCCATATAGTGGTCAAAGAATCACCCAAATGGTTACAGCAGCGGTTGAAAGCGATAGGCATTCGTGCTATTAATAATATTGTAGATGTTACGAACTATATTCAGCACGAAACCGGCCAGCCATTGCATGCGTTTAATTACGATGCTATCAAAGATGAAAAAGTAATAGTAAAAACCCTGCCTGAAGGAACGCCGTTTGTAACTCTTGATGAAAAAGAACGAAAGTTAAGCAGCAAAGATTTGATGATATGTAATGCAGATGCACCCATGTGTATTGCCGGTGTATTTGGAGGTTTATATTCCGGGGTTACAGACAATACTACCAATATCTTTTTAGAAAGTGCCTGGTTCGACCCGGTTTTTATCCGCAAAACCTCTTTCCGCCACGCCCTGCGTACTGATGCAGCCATGCGGTTTGAAAAAGGGGTAGACATCTCCAATACCGTTACTATACTAAAGCGGGCAGCACTGCTTATAAAAGAAATAGCCGGTGGCGAAATAGCATCAGATATCCAGGATATCTATCCGGCACCCGTTGCAAAAAAGCAGGTGGCGCTTTCGTATGCCTATCTAAAAAAGTTAAGCGGCAAAACGTATCCGCCCGCCACCGTAAAAACGATATTGAAAAGTTTGGGCTTTACTATAATTAATGAAGATGCCGAAGGTTTACAACTGGAAGTTCCATATCATAAAACGGATATAAGCATCCCGGCTGATATTGTAGAAGAGGTGGTGCGTATTGACGGGCTGGATAATATTGCCATTCCCCAATCCATAACCATCACTCCTTCGGTAGAAAAAAATAATGGCGATCAATATAAAGAAAAGATTGCTGCCATATTAACTGGCTGCGGCTTTACCGAAATACTCACCAACTCGCTTACCAATTCTAAATACTATACCGAAACCCAATTGCAGGGCGTAGTGCGGCTCTTAAACAATATTAGTGTGGAGCTGGATATTATGCGTCCGTCTATGCTGCACACTGCACTGGAAGTAATCAGCTTTAACAATAACCGCAAGGCTACCGATTTAAAGTTTTTTGAATTTGGCAAAACCTACCAAACATCCGGCGTAGGCCAATATACCGAACAAAACCATTTGTGCCTGTATGTAACCGGCAGTCTTTTGCAAAATAGCTGGAAGCAAAAGAGCCAGCCCGCTGATATGTATTATCTGAAAGGCATAGCCGAAGCAGTGCTGCAAACAGCCGGTATTTCAGATGCCCGGTTCGAAATAACCTCCAACCCTTATTTGCAGACGGGGCTGGCGGCTATATCAGATGGCGAGGCGCTGGTAACGCTGGGTCAGGTAGCGCAAAGCACTACAGCAGGTTTTGATATAAAGCAACCGGTTTTCTTTGCAGATTTTAATTGGGATATACTTGTAAACTATAGTATGAACCGCACCATCCGGTTTAAAGAAATTCCAAAATTTCCGACAGTAGAAAGAGACCTGGCCATAGTAATACCCAAGCAGACGCCCTACGAGCATGTAGCCGATCCGTTGAAAAAACTTCGCATACCCATATTGCAGCATATTAAAGTTTTTGATGTTTTTGAAAGCGACAAATTAGGCTCTGGTAAAAAATCATTGGCCATCAATTTTACTTTTTTAGATGTAGAGAAAACATTAACCGATAAGGAAATAGATGGCTGGATGCAAAAAATTATGGCTTCCCTTGAAAAAGAATTAGGAGCAGAAATCAGAAAGTAACAACGGCATGGCTACTATAGATCAGCAGTTTAACAGTATCAACGATAAGTTGCAACAAGTATTGAAGCAGCAGAGCCGTTTAATAAAAGAAAATGAAAAGCTGAAAGAAGACCTGGAAAAGTGCAAAGCGCAAGAGGCGCAAACAAAGCAAACAATTGATGAACTTAATCAGCAGATCGTTATTTTAAAATCAGCAGCCGGGGCGCTAAACGAAAAAGATAAAAAACATTTTGAAAAAAGACTGAGCCAGTATATAAAGGATATTGACAAGTGCATTTCTTTTTTAAGTGAGTAAATATGAACAACAACCTGATACCTATTCATCTTTTAATAGCCGACAGAACCTACCGCGTAAAGATTGATCCGAAAGACGAAGAAGTAGTACGCAAAACGGTAAAAACCATCAGTGATAAGCTTTTGGAGTTTAAAACCAACTTTGCCGGTAAGGATATGCAGGACTATATTGCCATGGTGCTGGTGTGGTTTGCCACAGAGCAAAATGCCGCCATATCCAACGAAGTAAACCTTGATAATGTAAGCGGCCGCCTGCATACGCTGGAGAAAATACTGGACGCTGCACTGGAAAAGACTCTTTAACTACCCTGCTGCTTATAACAATCCTGAAGGTACCCTAAACAATACCAAGCGTTTTGTATCTTTGCTAGCCTATCTCTTTATTGAGGTATGTGATTCTTATCCATATTGTAAAACCTTAAACCTTAAAACAAGAATTAATGGATCCAAATGTTCTTTACATACTGATTGGTATACTTTGCCTTGGTGCAGGCATCATCGCCGGCAAATTCATTTTTGCCAAAGACACCCGCAAGAAAATACAGGACGCCGACGAGCATGTTCAAAAAATTATTTCAGAAGCGCAACTCTCCGCTGAAAATTTAAAAAAAGAAAAATTACTGGAAGCGAAAGAAAAATTTGTACAGCTAAAAGCAGAGCACGACCGGGAAGTATTGGAGCGAAACCGTAAAGTGAATGAAAGCGAAAACCGCATCAAGCAAAAAGAGACGGTCCTACATCAAAAAACCGAACAGCTTGAAAGGCAAATAAAAGAAAACGATGCGATTAAGCAAAACCTCAACCGGCAGATTGAAATATTGAATATAAAGCAGGCAGAGATTGATAAACACCAGGAGGAACAAACACGCCGCCTGGAAAAAGTTTCCGGTTTAACGGCCGAAGAAGCCAAAGCGCAGTTGATTGAAGGGCTGAAGCAGGAAGCACACTCGCAGGCCCTGGGCGTACAGCAGGAAATTATTGATGATGCCAAACAAAAAGCGAATAAAGAAGCCCGCAAAATCATCATCCAAAGTATTCAACGCAATGCCGCTGAGCAGGCTATAGAAAATGCCATTACCGTATTTAACCTGGAAAGTGACGAAATAAAAGGACAGATCATTGGCCGCGAAGGCCGCAACATACGGGCTATTGAAGCAGCTACAGGTGTAGATCTGATTGTAGATGATACCCCGGAAGCCATTATTCTTTCCTGTTTCGATCCATTGCGTCGAGAAATAGCACGGCTAAGCTTGCAACGCCTGGTAGCCGACGGCCGCATACATCCCGCCCGTATTGAAGAAGTAGTAGACAAAACCCGTCGCCAGTTGGAAGAGCAGATTATGGAAATTGGCGAACGTACTATTATAGAAATGGGCATCCACGGCTTGCACAAAGAGTTGGTGCGTTTAGTGGGTAAAATGCGGTTCCGTTCTTCTTATGGTCAAAACTTATTAATGCACAGCCGCGAAGTAGCCAACTTGTGCGCAGTAATGGCCGCAGAGCTGGGATTAAACCCCAAACTGGCAAAACGTGCCGGATTGCTACACGATATTGGCAAAGTTCCAGACGAAGAAACAGAATTAAGCCATGCGTTGCTGGGAGCTAAACTGGCAGAAAAATATGGCGAAAACCCTGCTGTAATTAATGCTATCGGCGCCCACCACGATGAAATGGAAATGCAATATGTCATATCACCTATTGTGCAGGCTTGCGATGCCATTAGCGGTGCCCGGCCCGGCGCCCGAAGGGAGATCATGCAACAATACCTGCAGCGCATAAAAGAGCTTGAAAACCTGGCGCTGAATTATAATGGCGTAGAAAAAGCATATGCCATACAGGCGGGCAGAGAACTGCGTGTGATTGTAGAAGCCGATAAGGTATCTGATCAGGAAAGCGACCGCCTGTCGTTTGATATTGCTCAAAAGATACAAACCGAAATGACCTATCCGGGCCAGATAAAGGTGACGGTAATTCGGGAAAAAAGAGCGGTAAACGTAGCACGCTAACCAAAATGGTTGAAATATAAAAGTTAAAAGAGGGCGATATATAAGGCATCTGTTCTCTTTTTTCATTTTTTACTTTTGAATTTTTACTTTTTCCCTTACCTTCGCACTCCTTAAAATTTGAAGTTATGAATCCCGCCGTTGCATTTGTTCAGGAACAGCTTTCAGGCAAAAAAGAATTTACAAAGTTCAAAGCTGGTGATAACATCACTGTTAATTATAGAATTATTGAAGGCAATAAAGAAAGAATCCAGTCTTTTAAAGGCGATGTGATTAAACGCCAGGGAACCGGCGCTACCGCCACTTTTACCGTTCGTAAAATTTCAGATGGTGTTGGTGTTGAAAGATTGTTTCCTTTTTACTCTCCCAATATTGAATCAGTAATATTAAATAAATCAGGCCGGGTTCGCCGCGCCAAACTCTTTTATCAACGCGACCGTAGTGGTAAAAGCGCAAGAATCCAGGAGAAAAAAAGAGCGGTATTGCAAACTGTATAATGTGTTTCTACGTATATGCAAAGCGGAAGATAACCTTCCGCTTTTTTATTTCTTAAAAATTAGTTAGTATACTTGGTAGCTAACCATTTTCAGATACCTTTGCTTATTCATTCATTTTAAATCGATTTTATGGGCCCTCTAGGTTTTAATGAAATTATTGTTATTTTAATTATCGTGCTTTTGTTGTTTGGTGGTAAAAAAATTCCGGAACTGATGCGTGGCTTAGGTAAAGGTGTCAGAGAGTTTAATGATGCCAAAAATAACGTGCGTAAAGAAATTGAAGACGGGTTGAGAGATAGTGAACATACTACTACCACAACTACTACAACACCTACTACCACTACATCTACTACGCAGCCTTAATTTTTCACCTTGTTTTTTAAAACCGGGTAGTTGCTCTTAAAACCTAAGAGCAATTTTTGTGCGTATACCTTAATATGCACTGGCGCAGCATATTAAGCAAAAAGCGTATTTTTATAGTATCAATTAGCTACAACAGCCTGGATGCAACAATAAAAGTGGAACCGGGACTCTCGCCGGTATAACATTAAATCAATTTTAATGAAAAAGAGTTTATTGTTAACCGTTTGCTTCACCGCTTTTGCATTAAAAATTTTTGCATCCACAACTATTACAGATTCCACCATTGCACCTGCTATAGTTGCAGATTCTGCCGTATTAATAAAGGGCAATCCAAGAGCCGGTTTTAAAAATTTATTTGATGCAGCTTCCCTTGCACCCGGCATATCAACCAGCCATTTAAACGCACAAGCCTTAAGCTTTGTAAAAGATTATATAGACCGCTACGGAATTCGTTTAAATAAAATGAAAAGCTGGGGAAAACCTTATTTTGATATGATGGATCATATTCTTGCCCTGCATGGTTTACCATCAGAATTAAAGTATTTATCAGTAATCGAATCGGACCTGCAATCGTCTGCAGTATCCTGGGCCGGTGCTGTAGGGCCATGGCAGTTTATGCCGGCTACCGGTCGCCGTTTGGGCTTACGCATCAACCAATATACCGATGAACGCACCGACTTTTATAAAAGCACCCATGCCGCAGCCCGCTACCTGGCAGACCTTTATAATACGTATGGAGATTGGCTGTTAGTGATTGCGGCTTATAACGGTGGTCCGGGTAATGTAAATACAGCGATACGAAAAAGCGGGAGCCGGAACTTCTGGAACTTGCAATATTATTTACCCGAAGAATCGCGAAACCATGTAAAAAAATTTATAGCCACCCACTATATCATGGAAGGGCAAGGCGGCATTACCACACTTACCAAAAGCGAAACCAACGGCTTGGTTCCGGATAAGTACGACACTACCGATTTAAATATTACTATTGTTCAATTAAATGGCGGCAGCAAATACCACTCTGAAGCAATTGCTAATTACACAAAAATGGACATTACAACTTTTAACCGCCTGAATCCGAACTTCGATCAATTGCTGGCCGGTACTGATGCCGGTAAAACCTTGCCCCTACGCTTACCTGCTGATAAAGTAGCTTTATTTGAAGCCAATAAAACACAGATACTGGAACAATCCCTGCGCCTCATGCTGGCTATGTAAACGGATTGCTTTTAAGAATTGAAGCATAGTAAAGTATCAAAGTTCATAGTATTAATATAAACTTTCAACGACAACACTTGCTTTTGCTGCGGCTAATTGAAATTACATTAAGCCTACATCAATATCAAGGCAACTATATATAATCGAAAATGCAGAACCATTATATAGAGTTCCGCATTTTCGATTTTACCCTTCAACTGATTGCTATAACACAAAAATGTTAGCTGGTCAGTTCTGATTATTTAAAGGTCGTCTTCTTCGTCATCGTCAAAGCCGCCCTTATTGCTAAACAAGTCTTTGAACTCTTCGTCATCAATTTTAAAATCATCATCAGGGGCACTCTTCTTTCCAGCGCCGCCCGCTGGCTTTGCAGATTTAGATTTAGGAAGGTCAAACTCTTCAAAATCCGGGTCCCAATCGTCATCCTCCTCCGCTTTGTTCCACTCATCTTCGGGTTCATCTATATCATCGTCCTCATCTTCATCCTCTGCTTTGCTTTTTTTAGAAGAAGCCTTAATACTGCTTTTTTTAGGAGTCGTTATTTCACTATCATCGTCCTCCGGTTCCTCATCTTCACTATCTACGTCCTTTTTTATTTTTGAAGTTTTAGATGTTTTACTATCAGTGTTTTTTATACCTTCTTTTTTTACAGGTTTAGGTTCTTTACCAGACGGTTTTGTTGCCATAATCAAACAGTATTAAATGCTGTAAAATTTATATGAAGTTTTTAATTAGCCAAATTTTTGGCTGAAATTTTTATGTAAAAAGATTAGTGCTATTTGTCAACTTTTATTATTTGGTTTCTACCCGGACCATTAGAAATATAATGCACGTTTGTATTAATGCTTTTATTGATAAACTCAATATAGGCCTTCATTTCCTGCGGCAGTCCTCCAAAATCCGTTGCAGAGGTTATCGCTGTGTTCCATCCTTTAAATTGCCGGTAAACGGGTTCTATAGGACTGAACGTCATTTGAAACGGAACCTGCGTGGTTTCTTCTTTATTTATTTTATAGGATGTGCATATTGAAAGCGTATCAAATGCATCCAACACATCAGTTTTTGTCATTACTACCTGCGTTACTCCGTTGATCATACAGGCATATTTCAATGCTACTAAATCAAGCCATCCGCAGCGACGGGGGCGGCCCGTGGTAGCGCCAAATTCATTGCCTGTTTTACGCAGTTCCTCTCCGGTTTCATTTTCCAGCTCTGTAGGGAAAGGGCCACTGCCCACACGGGTGCAATATGCTTTTGTAACACCAATCACTTCTTTAATTTTTTGCGGCGCTACGCCCAATCCGCTACACACGCCGGCTGATATCGTATTGGAAGAAGTAACAAACGGAAACGTACCAAAATCAATATCCAGCATACTGCCCTGTGCACCTTCGGCTAACACTTTTTTACCTTGCTGAATTTTATCGTTAATAAAATATTCGCCATTAACGATATTGAGTGTTTTTAAAAATTCAATTGCATCAAAAAACTCCTCTTCCCAACCCGAAATTTCTTCATTAAAACTATAATTATCCAGCAGCCTTTGATGTTTTAAACGAAGCTTAATATACGAAGTGGTAAAATTTTTATTAAGCAGATCGCCCACCCGCAAACCATTGCGGCCGGTTTTATCCATATAGGCCGGGCCGATGCCTTTTAAAGTAGAGCCGATCTTTTCATTACCCTTCGAAATTTCGGCTGCCTTATCCAAAGCCCGGTGCGTAGGAAGAATAATATGCGTGCGCTCGGAGATAAATAAATTCTTTTTCAGATCTACACCAAAGCCAGCAACCGTTTCACACTCTCTGCGTAAAGTAACCGGGTCTAATACGACGCCATTGCCTATTAAATTAACAGCACCCTGGTGAAATACGCCCGACGGAATTTGGTGCAATACTATTTTTTTATCTTCCACATACAACGTATGCCCTGCATTGGGGCCTCCCTGAAAACGAGCCACTACATCGTAATTGGCAGCGAAATAATCTACAATTTTCCCTTTGCCTTCATCGCCCCATTGCAAGCCTAAAATAACATCTACCATAATGTGTTTTGTAAATAGGTGGCAAATGTACGCCTCAACAAAATAGCCCTTGTCAATTTCAGGCAGTATCCAAAAATTATTTCTTTTTTGTCAACTAGCCACTTCAGTATCAAACCGGTCAATAGACTGTATACCGCTTAAGTTTTTTAAATGTTTTACCAATTCTTCCAACTCTTCTTTATCATGCACAAAAAGCTTGATAGTGCCTTCAAATAACCCCTCGTGCGATTCTATAGTTAATGCTGCAATATTAATGCGCATATCCCCACTGATGATATTGGTTATTTTATTAATGATGCCCACATCGTCCGTACCAATCACTTTTAAACCGGTAAGAAAAGAGATTTCTTTATTTTTTGCCCACTTGGTTTTTACAATCCGGTGCCCGTAATTCGACATTAATTTTGCAGCATTTGGACAGTTGGTACGATGGATGGTAAGCCCTTTACCCGTAGTAACAAAGCCAAATACATCATCGCCGGGAATGGGTTTGCAGCAATTGGCCAGGGTGTATACAATACGGTCGCTACTTTCGCCAAAAATAATAAGCTCCGCATCTTTTTTAGGCAATCCATGCGTAATGATATCAGTCTTGGTTTCTGCAGGAAGCTTTAAAGGTTTAGGCGGTTCCAGCTTATCACCCACTACTTTAAATTCTTTCAGTTCTTTTAAATCAATATTCTTGACCGCAATCTGGTAGTATAAATCAAGGTTGGAGGTCAGTTTATAATAGCTTACCAGTTCATCAATATTGGATTGGTTAAATGCGGCGCCCAACCCTTCCAGCTTGCGTTGCAGCGTATATTTGCCTTCTTCTGCAATGGCTTTTTTATCTTCTTTCAGCGCATCTTTTATACGGCTGCGGGCTTTAGCGGTTACTACAAAATTCAACCAGTCTTCCGTAGGCTTTTGTTTGTTGGACGTGATGATTTCCACCTGGTCGCCACTGCGCAGTTTATGGCTGATAGGCACGAGTTTATGGTTTACCTTGGCACCAATACATTTTACGCCGATCTCGCTATGCACACCAAACGCAAAGTCCAAAGCAGTAGCACTAATGGGCAGCATTTTCACATCGCCTTTAGGCGTATATACATAAATTTCTTCGGCCAGAAAGCTGCGTTTAAAATCCTGCAAAAAGTCTACGGAATCTGTATCCTGGCTGGTTAATACTTCGCGTATCTGTGTAAACCATTTATCAAAGCGGCTTTCATCCTGTCCGCCTTCTTTATATTTCCAATGCGCCGCCAGGCCTTTCTCTGCTATTTCGTTCATGCGCTTGGTGCGTATCTGCACTTCTACCCATTTGCCGCCCGGCCCCATTACCGTAGTATGCAAGGCTTCGTAACCATTGCTTTTAGGGTTGCTAAGCCAGTCGCGCAGGCGGGCCGGTGAGGGCAGGTATTCATCGGTAATAATGGAATATACTTTCCAGCAATCTTCTTTTTCCTTTTCTGGTGATGCATTTAATATAATACGTATGGCAAACAGGTCGTACACTTCTTCAAAGTCCACCGATTTCTTTTTCATCTTATTCCAGATGGAATGAATGCTTTTGGGGCGGCCATATATCTCAAAATCGAAACCGGCTTTCCGCAGCTTTTCTTCAATAGGCTTAATAAATTCGCTGATGAACTTGGCCCTTTCTCTTTTTGTTTCGGTAAGCTTACGGGCAATCTCTTTATAAGTGGCAGTTTCCAGGTACTTCATTGCCAGGTCTTCCATTTCTGTTTTAATACCATACAGCCCCATGCGGTGTGCCAGCGGTGCATAGATATAAATAGTTTCGGAAGATATTTTTAATTGCTTTTCCGGCTTCATGCTATCCAGTGTACGCATATTGTGCAGCCGGTCTGCCAGCTTAATCAGGATCACTCTTGGGTCATCGGTAAGTGTCAATAATATTTTGCGGAAGTTTTCTGCCTGCTGCGATTCGTTAATATCAATAACGGTAGCTATTTTAGTAAGCCCATCTACTATGCGGGATATTTCGCTTCCAAATTCCCGTTGCACATCATCTAACGTAATATCCGTATCTTCTACCGTATCGTGCAGCAGCGAGCAGATGGTGGAACGGACGCCAAGCCCTATTTGCTGCACGCATATCTGGGCTACAGCCAGTGGATGCAAGATATAAGGCTCACCGCTTTTGCGGCGCATGCTTTTATGCGCTTCGGCGGCCATTTCAAAAGCATGGCGTATCAGCTTTCTATCGCCCGGCTTTATTCGGTCTCTTAATGCGTGAAGCAGGCTGCGGTATTCCCTTAAAATCAGCTTTTTTTCCTGCTCTTCGTTCAGGTTGTACTTCGGTATCTGCGCTACGGTTTCCATGGATTACGAATTTACGGCATTTAACAAGCCTATTTTTAACATTCCAAAACTTTTAAGAACTTAACGAAATCTTCCTACATTTGCAGCCCAAATTATAGTTCAAAGTTGATAGTTAATAGTTTAAAACGACTTAACCAGGAACTTTGAGAGAGAAGTAAAGCGCGGGTGTGGCGAAATTGGTAGACGTATCAGACTTAGGATCTGACGCCGCGAGGCATGGGGGTTCGAGTCCCTTCACCCGCACAAAATGAAATGCAGAACAAGGAATAAGTAAAAGAACTGCAGAATAGGGAATACTGGATGTTGAATGATTTTTTTGTTCACTATTCGTTATCTCCTGTTTTCTGTCCGCCTGTTCTTTCTCCTTATTCCTTGTTCGTTATTACTACTTATAACATCAGATATTATGGCTACAGTTACCAGGGAACCGATCGGTTCTTTACACGAAAAGTTGAACGTTACAATTGCAAAAGAAGATTACTTACCCTCCTTTGAAAAATCATTAAAAGACTATAGTAAAAAAGCAAATATCCCAGGCTTCCGCAAAGGCATGGTACCGGCCGGATTGATAAAAAAAATGTACGGCAGTTCGCTTTTTACGGATGAAGTATTAAAGACGGTTGACAAACAAATTTTTGATTTTATACAAGCGGAAAAGTTGGACATTTTTGGTCAGCCGCTGCCATTGGATTTTAACCTTACCGAACTGGATGTGAACCATCCCAACAATTATACGTTTTCGTTTGAAGTGGGTATGAAGCCCGAGGTGCAGGTGCCTGATTTATCAAAAGAAACGGTAAAGCGCTACAAGATTGAAGTAACGGATGTGATGCTGAATGAAGAAATAGAAAAGCTGCGCACCCGGTATGGCAACATGTCAGAACCGGAAGCCGTTACGGGTGATGATAATGTGCTGAATGTAACTTTTATAGAAACCGATGCAGATGGAAATGAAAAGGAAGGTGGCATCAGAAAAGATAATTCAGTACTAGTAAAATATTTCAGCGAAAGCTACCGGCCGCAATTGATGGGTAAAAAGAAAGACGATACTATCCAGTTGCAATTAGCTGATGCGTTTGAAGAAGGAAAAGAAAAAGATGCCATTATACACGATTTAGGTTTAACCGCAGAAGAAGCAGGGCAAAAACATTTTAAACTGCTGATTACAAAAGTAGGGATGGTAGAACCTAAAGAGTTGAATGAAGAATTTTTTGCGCAGCTTTTTCCAAACCAGGAAGTAAAAACAGAAGCCGACTTTAGGCAAAAAATAAAAGAGCAGTTGCAGGTGCAATGGGATGCTGAAAGCCGCAATCAAATGCACCACCAGTTGTATCATATCCTATTGGACCATTCGCATATGGAGCTGCCTGAAGAATTTTTAAAACGCTGGATAAAAACACAAGGTGAAAACAACCAGCAAAAAACCGACGAGCAGGTAGCACAGGAATTTCCTACATTCTTGAACCAGTTGAAGTGGACGGTGATTACCGATAAGCTGATACAGGGAAATGATATACAGATAACGCAAGATGATGTGCGTCAATATGCCAAGCAACAGCTATTAGGCTATATGGGTATGGATGCAATGAGTGAAGAACAGGATTGGGTTCGGGATTATATTGACCGTATGATGAAAGACCGGAAGTATGTAGAGGACGCGTACAATCGTCTGCAAACGGAACGACTGTTTGACTGGGCGGCCACGCAGGTTAATGCGGTAGAAACACCTGTCAGCAGCGAAGAGTTTATACACATGAATACAGAACATCAGCACGAACACTAGGCTAATGATGAATTAATAATAAATTATGAATGGAGAACTGGCAATCGGTTCTCCATTCTTGTTTATAGGAAATGATATGAAATTATTCCTTCAAAAAAGCTCAGTAATATTACAGCATATGAACGGAGCGTCGCAACAAAAGCTATATAGTAGCTATAGCCTCTATATCAAAATCAATTTATCATTCATCATTTATAATTCCTCCATGTGGCATTTTGTCGCAATTTTTTAATAGCATGGTATTTGGTACGTCACAATATCTTAAATTGCTTTAATCAATAACATTAGATGATATGAGTTTTCCGTCAGAATTTGAAAAATATGCCGTAAAACATCGCGGCATGTCAAGTAATACATTAGATAGTTATTCCAAACATTTGGTAACGGCGCTTACGCCCAATATTATAGAGGAGCGACCCATGAACGTGGCTGTAATGGATGTGTACAGCCGCCTGATGATGGACCGCATTATATTTTTAGGATATCCTATAAACGATGAAGTAGCGAATATAGTAACCGCCCAGTTGTTGTTTTTAGATTCTACCGACCGCACCCGCGACATTAATATGTATGTCAACTCTCCAGGTGGCAGCGTATATGCCGGCTTAGGCGTGTACGATACGATGCAGTATGTAAGCCCGGATGTGGCTACTATCTGTATTGGTATGGCTGCTTCTATGGGCAGCGTATTATTAACAGCAGGCACCAAAGGTAAAAGAGCGGCATTGAAGCATGCTCGTGTGATGATGCACCAGCCCAGCGGCGCTATTGGCGGACAAGCTACGGATATTGAAATTACGGTAAATGAAATCCGGAAACTGAAAAGAGAGTTGTACGAAATTGTCTGCAACCACTCCGGCAAATCGGTAGAGCAGGTAGCAAGCGATTTTGAGCGTGACTATTGGATGACGGCTGAAGAAGCTAAAGTGTACGGATTGGTAGATGAAGTGCTGATAGTAAATCCAAGAAAGGACAAAAAAGGCGAATTAAAAAAATAGCAATTACATAAAAATTTTAAAGATGAGCAGCTTAGACTTATTCTATAACTACAGAACCCGCATGCAGCCCGACCCCGAAACACCGGGCACAGAACCGGAAACTGAGGAAGAAAAAGAAGAAAGAGCACAGATGGATACACAGATGCTCTATAAAAAACTGGAAAAGTATTTCTATCAAACCCGCAGTATTTACTTATGGGGCGTGGTAGACGATAAATCGGCAAAAGATATTGTCACCAAGCTTTTACTTTTGGAAGCCGATGACCCCGGTAAGGAAATCAAATTTTTCATTAGCAGCCCTGGCGGCTCCGTTACCAGCGGAATGGTGATATACGATACGATGCGTATGCTAAAATCGCCGGTGAGCACTATTTGCATGGGCCTGGCAGCCTCTATGGGCAGCATATTGCTAAGCGGTGGCACAAAAGGCAAACGCTATATTTACCCGCATGGCGAAGTGATGATCCATCAGCCTTCCTTAGGCGGCCATATACAGGGCGTTAGTGCAGATATGGAAATACACGCCGAGCAGATAAAAAGAACAAAGGATATGGGAGCGCAGCTACTTGCAGAAAACACCGGCCAAACCTTTGAAAAGATCAGGAAAGATTTTGAAAGAGATTATTGGATGGATGCTAAGCATGCTATAGAATATGGCATTGTAGACGAGATTATAGACAAGCTGTATTAAGATAGTTTAGGAGTTTAGTTATTGAGAAGTTTAGTTTATCCTACATCTCAACAACTAAACAGCTCAGCCCATATCTTACAATACTTTCTTAAATAAAATAAATACCGTTGCCAACCAACGGTATTTTTTATTTTTGCATCAGGTACAATGCAGCTTTTCGTTGCTTTATTGATTCTTATTAATAACATTACTTATACTACATGGCAAAGAATATATTACATTGTTCCTTCTGCGGTCGTAATCGCGACGAAGTAAAAATTTTAATTGCAGGCCAGGAAGGGCATATATGCGAAAATTGCGTAGAGCATGCACGGGAAATTATAGATCAGGAATTGGTAGGCAGGGATGATAAAAACCCATCGGCTTCGTTTAAGCTAACGGTAAAAAAGCCTGTAGAAGTAAAAAAGTTTTTAGATGAATATGTAATTGGCCAGGATGAAGCTAAAAAGATTTTATCCGTAGCGGTTTATAATCACTACAAACGGTTGCAATATAAAAGCACAGACGGACCGATGGATGATATTGAAATTGAAAAAAGCAATATCGTGATGGTAGGCGAAACCGGCACTGGCAAAACCTTACTGGCTAAAACCATATCCAAACTTTTAAATGTTCCTTTTACTATTGTAGACGCTACGGTTTTTACAGAAGCCGGTTATGTAGGCGAAGATGTGGAAAGCATTTTAACCCGTTTATTGCAGGTATGTAACTATGATGTATCGGCTGCAGAACGCGGTATTGTATATATTGATGAAATAGATAAAATTGCCCGCAAAGGTGATAATCCTTCTATCACCCGCGATGTAAGCGGCGAAGGCGTACAGCAGGGAATGCTGAAACTGCTGGAAGGAACGGATGTATTGGTGCCCCCACAAGGCGGCCGCAAACATCCCGAGCAAAAGCTTATAAAAATAAATACGCAAAATATTTTGTTTATCTGCGGCGGCGCTTTTGATGGTATTGATAAAATTATTGCCCGCAGGGTGCAAACCAATACTATCGGTTTTAATGTAGATAAAGACCAGCAGGAAAATATGAAGAAGAACCTGTTGCGTTACATCAATGCACAGGATTTAAAAGCCTTTGGATTAATACCCGAACTATTAGGCCGCCTGCCTGTAGTAACGCACTTAGAACCATTGGATGCAGTAACGCTGAGGGCGATATTAACCCAACCTAAAAATGCATTGATCAAACAATACATCCGCTTGTTTGAACTGGAAGGTATTAAGCTGAGTATTGATGATGATGTGCTGGACTTTATGGTAGAAAAAGCGGTGGAATATAAGCTGGGTGCCCGCGGCTTACGCAGTATATGCGAAGGCATATTGACCGATGCTATGTTTGAACTGCCATCATCAAAAGAAAAGTTTTTTACCGTAGACCTGGAATATGCCAAACGCAAATTTGATAAGAGCAAATTGAGCTTATTGAAAGTAGCATAATGTTGATGTCAGAAAAATGTTGGTTGTTGTTCGAGGTTCGTTGGTCGAAAACGAATAACATACAACAAGGTATTCATCATTAACCATTCACAATTCACACAATTTAATAACTTAAAATACATACACATGTTTGGAAATATGTTTGGCGGTGGCCAGGAAAATATGGGGTCACAGGTAACCGAATTGATAGAGCGGTTGAAATCGGAAGCAAACCTAAGCGATGAACAGGCGCAGCAGGTAATGGAAACCATCAAGAATTACGTGGTAGAGAAATACCCAATGCTGCAAGGCGCTGTCAGCAGTATGTTTGGCGGCCAATAATAGCGTCTGTGCTTCTTTACCGATAGAATAAATAAATGCTAAGTTTAGATACAAATGTGTCTAAACTTTTTTTATATCTGTTCCTATTGATTACTTCAATAATTGATATGGGTTCTAAAGCCTAAGGAAGCTCCAAATACTATATCGGCTTCTCTCGTAAAAAGAAAGGCATAAATGAAAATAATCTTAACTCCTATTCAAATTGAAATGTAGCGTATTTACCGTTCTGCCGGTACGTTTCAGTAATGGATAATGGGTTTGCCCAATCCAGGTGAATCAGTTTATTTAATCCATTAGTAAGGCTGCTAAAACTTTCAGGCTTGGAGAAATAAAGGTTGGCTCCTTCCTCGTATGCCCTTGCAATATGGGCAGGATATAAAGAATTGGTGTACATAACTACGGGGAGCTTTTCATTACCGTTTTGCCGGATGGCTTTTAGCCAATAAAACCCATCATGACACGGCATATTAATATCCAAAAGCACAATATCAAAGGACTGCTCTTTGTACTTTAAAACATCTTCGTAACTGCTAAGATAATGAACTTTGATCTCAGGGTCTATTTCCTGTATGGCTTCACAAACTATATCAAAATCATCCTTATCATCATCAATAACTAAAATCGAATGCACCATCCCTCCTTCCAAAGCCATAATCCTTTCTATTTAGTGATTGGTACAAAATTAACAACTTCTCCTAATTTGCAGAACGGTAATTACGAGGTGATATGCAGCGATACTAATTGGTATATCATTTACCTGGTGGTTTGAAAGAGGGGTAATAAAACAGTAATCCTTGTATATTCATTTATCCTGCTATCCGCTTCGATGAGCCCAAAATGATTGGTTGCCACTTTTTTACTTAGGGCTAATCCTAATCCATGCCCTTCCGTATCATGCAGCTTTCTAAAAAGATCAAAAATATATTCCTTAAAGGCCGGGTCGAAACCAATGCCTTTATCTGTAATCTCCAGCTTTATAAAATCTTCATACTTATACTTGTGCTCCACAGACCTGAAGATGTTTTGCTTGAGTGCGGTAGCGGTTATGGTTACTTCGGCCTTTTCATCCTTTTTAAATTTTATAGCATTGGATAAAATATGATATAGCAGTAATTGAATTTGCTCGGCGTCTGCTTCCAGCGAAGGTAATTTCACCATATGCAAGTTCAACAGATCGGCATTTAGTTCCTGCCGCAACTGCGCTGCCGCTTTTTCCGCTAAATCATTCAGGTCAATATGGGTAAAATGGCTCGGAGTATTGTCTAACCACACATATTGCTGCAGGCCGGTAACTACTACCCGCATCTGTTTAGTGGCCCTTGCGAGTTTGAGGATATTAGGTTGAGCCTTATCGTTTATTCTTTCGGAGTAGATTAAAATTTTCCGGAGCGGTTCTTTTAAACTATGGGTTACTACGTGGTTCAGTTGCTTCAGTTCGCTGTTTTGCTTATTTACCAATTGTATCTGTGCATCCAATCGTTCGGTATGCTGTTGCAGATCGGCTTTAGCTTTCAGTAATTCCGAATTTTCCTGCAATGCTTTTTCGGCTACGTTTTTTGCAGCCACTAATTCATCTTCAAATTTCTTTCGGTTGGGAACGGTAATGAAAGCGCAACTGGTAAAAAGCTTTCCGCCATGTTCTTCTCTTTTTGCATTTAACAATACAGGCAGGTGCTGCCCCTTGTTCGTAAGCAATGATAGAAAAATTTCTTCGGCATGCCCCTGCATTTTTACCAATGGAAAAAAATGCGTCTGGTAAAAGATGCGTGTAGACAAGGTAAAAATACTTTCTACGTTCCTGTCTTTTAATGCTTCTTTATCATATCCCAATAACTTACAAAACGTCTCATTAAAAACGAAGATTTTTCCATCATCAAAGAAGGAGAAATAGCCACAGGGGGCGTTTTCAAAAAATTCGTTTAGCATGCTATCAGCCAAGGTACTCTTTTATGTACATAATCGTTTCTTCCGGCTCGCTCATATGCGGACAGTGGCCTTTTGCCTTCATCAATTTAAAGGTGCTGTTTGATAGGTTTTCCTGGAGGTAGTTGCCTACTTCAACAGGCGCAATAATGTCTTCGGAGCATTGAAGAATTAAAGAAGGAACTTTTAATTTAAAAAGGTCCTTTCGGTTATCCGAGAAAAAAGTGGCTTTGGCAAACTGGCTGGCAATTACAGGATCAGTACTGCAAAAGCTTTCGGTAAGTTCCTGCCCCAATTCGGGACGGTCAGCATTACCCATTATATTAGGAGCCAGAAAATTGGCCCAGCCAATGTAGTTTCTTTCCATCGTTTCAAGCAGTTCTTCAATATCTTTTCTTTCAAAGCCACCTATATAATCCGCATCATTTATATAACAGGGAGAAGGCCCTACCATTATTAAATTGCTGAAATATTCCGGTTTTTCTACAGCCGCTAAAAGTCCAACCATACTGCTAACAGAATGACCCACAAAAATAGTATCCTGTAATTCCAATGCTTCACAAACGTCCAGTACATCCTGCGCATAGCCGTGCAGCGAACTATAGCGCTCGGCATTATAGCTCGTCCTATCCGATTTTCCCGCACCTACATAATCAAACAACACAATACGATAGTCCTCTTCAAAGGCGGGTGTTATATAGCGCCACATATTCTGATCGCAGCCAAAGCCGTGTGCAAACAACATAGGTTGCGTGCCGTTACCAAAAACTTTGACATTATTTCGAACCAGGATATTCTTTTGCATACAACTATTCTTTTAAAATAACTTACCCAACTTTTACTTGTAGGTGGCACTACCAGTAAAGGTAAGGGCTAAAGGATTTTAAAAGTGGTGGGAAATTTAAAGAACTATTCTTTGCAACTATGTAGTGTAAATAGCATTAGAGCATGGCAGACTTTTTGAGCAATTTTGCTGAATGATGGTAGCAATACCGTTTACCCAATTAAATAAAGGAGGTGTATAATGGCAAAAACAACATGGAAACCACAAACAACACATGGTGAGCTAAGTACGAAGGAAAAAGATAATTTACCCGAAAGTGTTTTCGCTTTTCCGAAACAGCGTAAAGAACCTATTACCGATGCTTCTCACGTTAAAAATGCACTGGCCCGGTTTGACCAGGTAAAAGATGTATCCGACGAGGACCGCGATGTAGCATTTGCCAATATTAAAAAAGCTGCCGAACATTACGGCATTGATATTAAAGAGAAAGACTGGCACGAACTGGGCAAAGCGCCGCATACTAAAAATGCATCGAAGTAGGCGCATATCAATTACATACTCTGGTTGTGACCTTCGCTAATACAACCGGAGTATGTATATACCCAGCCTTTGCTTTTTATAAGACATTCAACGGAAACCCAAACTGCATCGCTGCACTTAGTGAACTAAGGTAGTATTTACGCTTGCCGGTAATGGAATTATTACCGTGTCTGTTTTATTTTTACTTTGTATGAAACGCACAGTTTCCAATGTCTTGGAGTTGCCTGTATCTTCATACAACCTCTCTTTTGTGCAGGAGAGCAATACCACGCTTAAGAACATTAATATCGTAAACAAGTAACGCATAACGTACAAGTTTTTAATGATCGTTTCTTTTTGTGGATACTTCCACCGCAAGGCGTAGTTGGCCTTAGCGGATCACTTATAAGGTGTTACCTCTTAACATAATCACCTTTTACATTTGTACTTACAATACATTATTTTTTTTCTCTTTGCTGACTTACCTCCATTTTTATATTCGGTTAAGCATATACAAGCTCAATGCAAAAAACAGATGAAGCTGAAAGATTGACGCTTTATTTGCCAGTTTTTCAAAGTTCTGGTTTCATGTAATGCAATATTTTCAGGAAAGCTGTATTTATCTTTTACGGGGCGTATTTCTCGAAGAGGATATAGCTGAAAACTTAAAGAAAAGATTTGATTGAGATTGTACATTGCAACTTTAAGCAAGACACAAGTCAGCTATGCGGCAAAGACTTGCGCCAGAAATGCTATGCATCACAGGCCTTGCGAATCCTGAAAAATTGCAATTACATTTTAAATAATTATTTTAACTTTATATACAAGGTTTCTTCAAAGATATTACTCATCTAAATACTTCAAAGAATAACGGTAATTAAAAATTGATTAGATTCAGCTTCTTCTATAATCTATGGAAACGCTAAGGGGTTGTATTTCTTCACCTTAAAATAGATCAAAAATGAATAAGCAAAACCTTCTACTGCTCCCACTCTTAATGATCGCGGGTATCTTAACCATTTTAGCCAGCTGTCAAAAGTCCACTGAGTCGCAAAAACCAACAACGTTCACCCTGACATTCACTGGTAGTACAAAGCCAGGGTCGTTTACCGGTTATTTTACAGCAAGTGGCGGGGTAGTTAC
>JAICHT010000014.1 GCA_025924755.1 Chitinophagaceae bacterium
GCAAATCGTTTGAATTCATATCAAATGCATATGGGTTATGAACGCACCTATAAATTCTTTATATTACCAAAGCAAACTTTTGATATTGCTTTAATGATTGCCAAAAAAACACTACCGTTTAACCGCAACGCGTTGCTTTCACAAATGACAGAAACTCCTGTATGGGATATGATTGTTATAGGCGGCGGCGCTACAGGTCTGGGGATAGCACTGGATGCAGCAAGCCGTGGTTACACCACCTTACTTTTAGAACAAGCCGATTTTGCCAAGGGCACGTCCAGCAAAAGCACTAAGCTGGTACATGGCGGTGTTCGCTACCTGGCGCAGGGCAATATTCCGTTGGTATATAGTGCCTTGCGGGAACGGGGCCTTCTGCTAAAAAATGCACCGCATATTGTAAAATCGCAATCATTCATAATTCCTTGTTATAGCAGGGCTGATAAACTGCAATACCTGATTGGCTTAAAATTGTACGATTGGCTTTCGGGCCGGCTAAGTTTTGGAAGTTCCCGGCTGTTACCTCCGGCAGAAGTGGAGCAACGTTTACCCGGCATCCAAACAAAAAAATTGTTGGGCGGTATTGAATATTTTGACGGCCAGTTCGATGATAGCCGCTTAGCCATCAACCTGGCACAAACGGCAGTAGTATATGGGGCTGTGATTATTAACTATTGCAGGGTGGCCGGACTGCTTAAAGATACCAGCGGAAAAATAAATGGCGTAGTAGCGGTAGAAAAAGAAGGTGGCAAAACATACGATCTGAAAGCAAAAGTAGTGATCAATGCTACGGGTGTATTTGTAAACGATATTCACCAGATGGATATGCCCGATACGGCACGTATGGTAAAAGGAAGCCGTGGAATTCATTTGGTAGTGGACGCTTCTTTTATGCAGGGAGCAAGCGCTCTTTTAATTCCCAAAACCATTGACGGTCGCGTGCTGTTTGCCATACCATGGCATGGCCGCTTATTAATTGGCACTACCGATACGCCTGTTGACCGGCCTGCACTTGAACCAACTGCCAGCAACGAAGAGATACAATACATACTGGATACGCTTCAGGAGTATTTTATAAAAGCGCCTGCACAAAAAGATATACTCAGTGTGTTTGCAGGTTTACGTCCGCTTGCCGCATCAAACAAAGACATAACCAATACAAAAGAACTGTCCAGGGATCATAAAATTTCAATCAGCAAAAGCGGCCTTGTTACTATAACCGGCGGCAAATGGACCACGTATCGATTGATGGCAGAGGACGCCGTGAAGGCTGCGATTAAGGTAGGTGGCTTGTCTTACAAACCATGCATTACAAAAAATCTGCGCCTGCATGGTTCTATAAACGAAAACAATAAAAGTCACTTAGGTATATATGGCAGCGATGCGGCGGCCATCGAAGCATTGATGCAACAAAATTCGTTATTACAAAAAAAGCTTCATCCCGGTTTTTCCTATACTGAAGCAGAAGTAATATGGGCTATTGAAAATGAAATGGCACGAACTGTAGAAGATATATTAGCCCGGCGCCTACGCCTGCTTTTTTTAGATGCAGCGGCAGCTATGGAAACAGCGCCTGTGGTGGCAGCCATTCTCCGTAAACAGTTGGGGAAAAGTGAGGAATGGGAAAAAGAACAACTCCATAGTTTTTTACAACTTGCAGTTCATTACACCATCACTCCTATATTAAAAAAAGCAACGTCGTCACAATAACAAAACGATAGCATATGAGCCAATACATACTTTCTCTCGATCAGGGTACTACCAGTTCCCGTGCCATATTGTTCAATCATTCGGGCAATATTGTTTCGCTGGCTCAAAAAGAATTTACGCAGATTTATCCGCAACCGGGATGGGTGGAGCATGACCCGATGGAAATATGGTCCACACAGGTAACGGTAGCAACAGAAGCTATTGTAAAAGCAGGCATCACGCCCAAAGATGTAGCAGCTATCGGCATTACCAACCAACGCGAAACAACCATACTATGGGACAAGGAAACCGGTAAGCCGCTTTGCAATGCGATTGTATGGCAAGACCGCCGTACCTCAGGCTATTGCGACAGCTTAAAAGAGCAAGGCTTTAGCACGATGATACAAAACAAAACAGGACTTATTATTGACGCCTACTTTTCTGCCACAAAAATAAAATGGATATTGGATAATGTTTCCGGCGCTAAAGAAAAAGCCGTCAATGGAACGCTGGCTTTTGGTACGGTAGATAGCTGGCTTATATGGAACTTAACCGGCGGCAAAGTACACGCAACCGATGTGACCAATGCATCCCGAACAATGCTGTTCAATATTCATTCGCTTACCTGGGATGATGAATTGCTGCAGATTTTTAATATCCCTAAAAGCATATTACCACAGGTGCATGCTTCCAGCGAAATTATTGGTGAAACCGCCGGGCAAATACTGGCGCATAAGATACCGGTTGCAGGCATTGCCGGAGACCAGCAGGCGGCGCTTTTTGGGCAAATGTGCACGCAAAAAGGAATGGTAAAAAGCACATACGGTACCGGGTGTTTTATGTTGATGAATATTGGCAGCGAACCTATTGTTTCTAAAAATAATTTAGTAACTACCATAGCCTGGAAGATTAAGGAAGAAGTACAATATGCATTGGAAGGAAGCATCTTCATTGGTGGTGCGGTGGTGCAATGGCTGAGGGATGGCTTGGGTATTATATCATCTTCTTCTCAGGTAGAGGCATTAGCCCTTAAAGTGCCGGGTAATGAAGGCGTATATTTCGTACCGGCTTTTGCCGGCCTGGGCGCACCGTATTGGAACCAATATGCACGGGGCACTATGGTGGGCATTACCCGCGGCACTACCGCAGGGCACATTGCCCGGGCTTCGCTGGAAAGTATTGCGTTTCAAACAATGGACGTATTAAAAGCGATGGAAGCCGATGCAGGCACCGCAATAAAGGAACTGCGGGTAGATGGCGGCGCTACTACCAATAACTTATTAATGCAAATACAAGCTGACCTTTTAAAGGTGCCTGTAATATGCCCCGAGATTACAGAAGTAACTGCACTTGGCGCTGCTTACCTGGCCGGGTTGGCTGTAGGCTTTTGGAAAGATATTGACGAAATAAAAAAACAGTGGAAAGTAAACCGGCAGTTTCAACCGGATAAAAACACCGATACTGAGATACGAATTAAAGGCTGGCAAAAAGCAGTACACGTGGCCAAAGTATGGGCAGAACTCTAACAATTAAATATAAACAATAACATATGACTGCATTTACCGCAGAACTCATTGGAACCATGTTTTTAATCCTGCTGGGAAACGGCGTCGTAGCCAATGTAATTTTAAAGGGAACCAAAGGCAATAATGCCGGCTGGATGGTAATTACTACCGGCTGGGCCTTAGCGGTTTTTGTAGGCGTAGTAATAGCAGCGCCTTATAGCGGCGCTCATTTAAATCCGGCGGTAACTATTGGGTTGGCGCTGGTACATAAATTTAGCTGGAGCAAAGTAGGGTCGTACCTGTTGGCGCAAATGCTGGGTGCGGTTATCGGCTCTTTTTTAGTATGGGTGGTTTATATCGATCATTTTAAAACCACTACGGATGCGGAAACACAATTGGCTGTTTTCAGCACGTCGCCTGCCATCCGCAATTTATTATTTAATTTATTGAGTGAGATTGTAGGCACTTTCGTGTTAGTATTCGTTGTCTTTTATTTTACCACTGCCGAAATAACTGATCATAAAACCCCTATTGGCCTGGGCTCTTTAGGTGCTTTGCCGGTAGCATTTTTAGTATGGGCAATAGGGCTTTCGCTAGGAGGCACCACGGGTTATGCCATCAATCCAGCCCGGGACTTTGGGCCGCGTATTGTACATGCAATATTACCCATTAAGGAAAAAGGAAGCAGTAACTGGAAGTACGCCTGGGTGCCGGTGATAGGTCCATTTATCGGGGCAGTGATTGCCGCTATTTTATACCTGATTTTGCAAGGCTGATAATAAGTAGTTTACGCAACTCTAAAAACTTTTTGCTCACCTCAAGCGACGGCATTTAGGTGTAAGTCCTAAACCACCCGCTGCCCATTGCATTGAATGACAGAAACACAAAGGCAACTTTGCGAAAGAACTGAAATCGCCCACATACGACAATCATTCCTGAATTTGTCAATTCTTGAAAAAAGTAGTTGTATAATAGATCCATCGTAATATTGCAATATTAAATTACGGATATGGGAGCGACTAAGACAGACCATTTCACCGGCAAGCAAAACGCTATAGCGACACTTGCCAAAGCGTTAGGGCACCCTGCAAGAGTGGCTATCCTTGAATACCTGTTAAAAGTTGACACTTGCATTTGCGGCGACATTGTGAAT
Organism: Chitinophagaceae bacterium; assembly: GCA_025924755.1. Lineage (GTDB taxonomy): Bacteria > Bacteroidota > Bacteroidia > Chitinophagales > Chitinophagaceae > Flavisolibacter. Next base: position 4,345 of record JAICHT010000014.1, read on the forward strand.
GAATTGCCTTTGGCACAACCGACGGTTTCACAACACCTCAAAGAATTAAAAAATGCAGGACTTATTAAAGGGGAGATTGAAGGAAACTCTGTTTGCTACTGCATCGACGAAAAAGCTATTCAAAAACTGAAAGCTTATTTTGGCGCTATTTCAACCAAATTAGAAAATAGGAAAACAGACTGCTGTTGATCATCAGCCTTAACATTTAAATGAAACAAAATGAACATTGCATTATTCAGCGACATACATGCCAACCTTCCCGCATTGGAAGCATTTTTTAAAGACGTAGATAACCGAAACCCTGATGTTATCTATTGCTTAGGCGATTTGGTAGGCTACAACATTTGGCCAAATGAAATAGTAAATGAAATTCGTAAACGAAAAATTCCCACTATTGCAGGTAACTATGATTTTGGCATTGGTCGTATGAGCAACGAGTGTGGTTGTGCCTACAAAACAGAGCATGATAAACAAAACGGCAGTGTCTCTATTTCTTTCACCAATTCAATAATAAAAGAAGAACAGAGAAAATACCTGCGTACACTTCCTGCTCATATAAAAGTTGAGTTTCAATTAAATGAAGACAAGCTCAATTTGCTATTAGTGCATGGAAGCCCTCGAAAAATAAATGAATACCTTTTTGAAGACAGGGAAGAGAAAAGTTTGCTTCGCATTATGGAGCAGGCCGATGCCGACATTATGTGTTTCGGGCATACACATAAACCTTATCATCGCATATTAAATTCAGGAACAGACGGACAAAATCATTTTCGCCATGCAGTAAATATTGGTTCGGTTGGCAAACCCAAAGATGGTAATCCGCAGGGCTGTTATGTAATGCTCACTATAAACGACAATAGTTCTGTATTAGACAAAGACAGCCTTAAAGTGAAATTTATACGCTTTGATTACGATGTTGAAAAAGCGGCAAAAGCAGTTGAAGAAAGCCCATTACCAAACGAATATGCCGATATGTTGAGAAAAGGTTTTTAGAACTCTAAAACAAATCATCTGTAATCCAAAAAAAATACGATTTAAAAGTATGAGTGCGAATAATTGTAATCCAACCCAAAGAAAAAAATTAAGTTTTCTCAACCGCTTCTTAACTCTATGGATCTTCCTTGCCATGTTTGTAGGGGTAGGTATTGGCTATTTCTTTCCAGATTCCTTACAGTTCATTAACTCGTTTTCTAGCGGCACTACAAACATTCCTTTAGCAATGGGATTGATATTGATGATGTATCCGCCATTGGCAAAAGTGCGGTATGAAAAAATGGGTGAAGTATTTAAGAACAAAAGAATATTAAGTGTTTCATTGCTGCTTAATTGGATTATTGGTCCAAGTTTGATGTTTCTATTAGCTATTATATTCTTTCATAATCAACCCGAATATATGACAGGATTGATTTTAATAGGTATTGCCCGTTGTATTGCAATGGTAATTGTCTGGAATGAATTAGCAGAAGGTAACCGTGAATATGCAGCAGGCCTGGTAGCTCTTAACAGCATTTTTCAAATACTCTTTTACAGCGTGTATGCTTATTTATTCATCACAGTTTTTCCACCTTATTTTGGCGTAAAAGGCATGGATGTAAATATCACCATAGCACAAATTGCAGAAAGCGTATTAATTTATTTAGGTATTCCCTTTTTTGCAGGAATTGTAAGCCGTATTCTTTTAATCAGGTGGAAGGGAGCAAATTGGTTTGATAATAAATACCTTCCCGCTATTTCGCCCATTACTTTAATTGCGTTGCTTTTTACCATCGTTTTAATGTTTAGTTTAAAAGGAAAACTGATTGTTCAAATACCTTTTGACGTTTTAAAAATTGCCGTTCCTTTAGTGTTGTATTTCGTTATCATGTTTTTTGTAAGCTTTCTAATCGGTAAAAAGATGGGTGCGGATTATTCAAAAAATACAGCGATAGCTTTTACCGCCACAGGCAATAATTTTGAATTAGCTATTGCAGTAGCAATCGGCATATTTGGCATCAACAGCGGACAAGCCTTTGCAGGTGTGATCGGGCCATTGGTAGAAGTGCCCGCATTGATATTGTTGGTGAATGTTGCATTTTGGTTTCAAAAAAGATGGTATGCAGGTGGAAAATAGCTGATGTTTCTAAAGAAAATTCTAAACGAAAACAAAAGCTGTAAGCTAAATGTAATCAAAAGGCATATACACAACTTCACTGGTAGCGCTCTTAAAAACAACCTCTCTTTTTTAAGGTATCGGCAAGCAATTGGTGAAATCTTTTTTTATCAGTATCGTTTTTTAAATGATGATTCATCAAATAATCGAGACGCATCCGGATGGTGTCTGCCATATGATTACTCATTTCCGTAAGACTTCTTTTTTCATTATTTAAAACCTGCAACGTTATCCGCAGCCGCACACTGTCCGTATTGGCCGGGGCATGCATCAAGGTATCTTCTGCAAAACGTATTTTATCAGCCACAGCAAACCGGCTTTCTCTTAGCTGTACGGCCTTACATTCCAGGTCGGCAAATTGACTTACCCAATCTTCCATATCCTGTTTTGCACCGCAGGAAAGCAGGAAAAAAATAAAACCAGATATAAAAAATTTTGTGCCTTTCATAGCCTGTTTATACCCAACTTATTTAATATTCTTCGGCCATATAAGAAGATGATTCACATTATTGCCGATGGTTCTTCCAATCACCAATCCACTTGTATTATCCATGGGATAATGAATGCCACCGTAGAACCGCGAGTTAGCACATTCTTCAGCCATTTCATTAAAATTAGTATAAGTGCGGGCTGCAAAGCCATATTGCAATTGGCTGTCATCTTCAAAATTATAATTGCCGCTGCCATCGGTAAACAAGTCAATAAAAATTTCAGCGCCGGCGCCTATTTCGCAAGAATGCCCGGAAGTATAAGCAGGGAATGGAGGCGTACCTATTACGGTAGTAAAAGAAGAATCAATATATCTTTTTATATAGCTTACCGGGCGTATCAGCACATATTGGTATTTGCCTTTCCAGCAATCAATAAAGGCATCATTTTCTGCAATGCAAAGTTTAGCATAGGCCACCGCAGTTTTTTCCAGCGTAGCGTTATTTTCTTTTAGCAGCTGCGTCATAATATTGAAGGTATGGCCGGTAGGGGTGCAGGTATTAAACGGATCGTCTGCCCAATATTTGGCAATTGTTACCTGGTCGGGTGTATTGTTTTTTACCTGGTTGTATACAGCCAGTGCCTGATGATAAAAATCCGACGATGAGTCTTTGGAATACGTAAGTGGCGCTACAGGTTGTGCATTACTAATATTGGCTTGAATGAATGGGCGGTTAGCTCCCCACTTTGGACTAATGGGCGTAGTAACGGCACCGGTTGGCACCCAGCAAGATAAATCGGAAGGCAGTGTATAGGGCAACTGAAAGGGATCTAAAAAAGATTGGTGCCCATTATCGGTGGTGGAATATTTATAAATAGCTGCCGTAACCTCTTTACCAAATTTTACCGACCGGTCAATCACATCCTGGCTTACGCCTATTGACAGATCCGATAAATTTGCCTGCTCCATACTATCAAGCGTATGTGCATTACCGGTAGTAATATTTATTTCAAACATTCTCCGGATCATCTCCGTGGTAGCGGCATTAGCGGCTATGCTCCAGTTATATGCTATTGTCTTGTTAACAACGGGCATATCCGTTACTGATAAACCATTCAACTGTCCAGCCAGACTTTGTGCGCCGGGTATTCCGTTGTATACGGCTTCGTAATCTGCAATGCCAATATAGCCATAGGCCCTCGCTACTTGCGGCGGGAAAAAACCGGGAGTTGTTTTAGATATCAAACACAATAAGGAAAACAGGTTTTGTATTTTTTCGCCGGAATAACTGTTGGCTGCTTTAGTGGCGGGCTCTATCACACTATCGTGCTTTTTGCAGGCAGCAATAGTAATAAGCAAGGATACGGCAACTATCCTGAAAAGTTGGTTGGGTACAGTTTTCATGCAATAAGCAAATAGTTATGGATTTGAAATTTGCGTGCCAAGCTAATATTTGTTTTAATATAAAGCAAACAAACTCAAATATTTGTAACGTATTGATGTATGCAAACCATTTAAATGATATGCCATATTGCACTTAAATGCGTGGTATTGAATATAGGATAGTCATGCTGATAAAAGATGCACCTGGTGATACCATATCCGATTCCTCATTATATTAGGAGCGACAGTAACTTTTACAACCTTACAGGTGTTTTGAGAAGAAGACACCTGAATATTCGGCTAGCATACTATACTATATTTATTCTTTATCAGAAGCTTTATAAAATCCTACGGTTGCCAATTGAACCGGGTCTATTGCTTTTAAAATTGTTATCCGCACCCTCGTAGTAGTAACCGGTGGAAACCGCAGCAGGCGCTTATATCCGATAGTGGTAAATTCATTTAGCTTGTCCCAACTTTTACCGTTCCAGTATTCTACCAATGCTTTTTCATTGCGTTGCCCGGTAGTTATATTTTCCTGAAAAAGGGCACGGTCAAAAGAAACATCTTTTTTAAAATCTACTATGAAAGGTTGATTTTCTTTTAAGGTGATATAAGTATTTAGTTGCTCATCGGTCAGTGCTTTCGGTATCTTACCCGCCGCTAAATTGGTTTTGAAAGTTTCATTCAATATGGTTCTGAAGTCTGATAAATTAGCGGCATCCTGCTTGCCCAGAAGCCCCTTTTTATTGGGTGGCACATTCAGCAGCAATAAACTGTTTCGGCCTACCGATTGATAATACAGGTTCACCAGTTCTTTGCCGGTTTTCACGTTGCTGTCTTCCGCCTCATGGTAAAACCATCCTGGCCGTATAGACACATCAGTTTCTGCCGGTATCCATTGCTTACCGTTTGGATCACCTGTATTTAAATACGCTGCATCTGCTTTACCCGGCGCCATTCCTGCAGTAGTAATTGTTGACCAACAGGTTTCTCCCGCATTGCCGGACTCATTGCCTACCCAGCGTACATCCGGCCCTACATCCGAAAATAAAACAGCTTTGGGTTGCAGGCTTCGAACCAATTGCCAGTACCCGTTAAAATCATACACCATATCCTTTGCGTTTTTTCCTTTGGCTCCATCAAACCACACTTCCGATACCTCGCCATAATTAGTCAATAATTCTTTTAACTGGTTCTTATAATAGTTGTTGTAGGCAGGCGTCCCGTAAGTAGCTTCGTGACGATCCCAGGGTGATAAATAAAATCCGAACTTGATTCCGTATTTACGGCACGCATCCGCAATATCTTTCACCACATCTCCTTTCCCGTTTCTCCAGAGACTGTTTTTAACCGAATGCGTTGTATATTTTGAAGGCCACAAGCAAAACCCGTCATGATGCTTGGCAGTAATGATAGCCATTTTAAAGCCGGCATTTTTAAGTGTTTTTATGATTTGGTCGGCATCAAAATCGGTTGGATTGAAAACCTGCTCGCTTTCGGTTCCGTCACCCCATTCTTTATTGGTAAAAGTATTTACCGTAAAATGCAAAAAAGCAGTGGTTTCCATTTGCTGCCAGTTTAGCTGGCGCGGCGAAGGCTTCGGCAACACTTGTGCTTTTACTATATTACTTAAAACTAAAAGAGAAAAAAAGAGGTACAAAAAATAGTTCATATTGCGGATGCTAGTGCATTAAATACTGCTGGTTAACCACAGGAAGCAACGTAATTTTATTGAATTACTGTTTCGAAAATTTATAAATAGTAGTGGTTTTATAGGTTTGTCCCGGGCTTAATATAGTAGATGCAAAAGAAGGCTGATTGGGCGAATCCGGAAAGTGTTGTGTTTCCAGGCAAAAGGCCGTCCGGTGCTCGTCTTTACTGCCGCCCATCAAACTATGCGCTCCCTCCATAAAATTACCGGTATAAAATTGTATGCCCGGCTCCATAGTATATACATCCATCTTTATACCCGATTGGTCGCCTATGGCTGTGGCTGCATGCTTCATGCCCGAGCCGTTCAATACAAAATTATGATCGTAGCCCTTTCCGTTTTTCAATTGCATTTTAGATGTATCATTTATGCGGGAACCAATAGCTGTCAGCTTTGTAAAGTCAAAAGGTGTTCCGGCTACCGGTTCCAGTTTGCCCGTAGGTATCAAAGTAGAATCAACAGGTGTATATTTATTAGCGTTGATCTGCAGCAGGTGATTCAGAATCGTGCCGCTTCCCTGTCCGTTCAAATTAAAAAAGCTGTGGTTAGTAAGATTAATAATCGTTTTTTTATCGGTTGTGGCCTGGTAGTCTATTTTCAACCCATTATCAGCGGTAAGCGAATAGGTTACTTTTACATTTAAGTTGCCTGGGAAACCTTCTTCCATATCTTTCGACAAATAAGTGAGCACCAGTGTAGAATCGTTTAATTGGTTGCCATCCCACACCACGCGGGAAAAGCCCTTATTGCCACCGTGCAAACTATTAGGTGCATTATTAATAGCAAGCGTATAAGGCTTACCGTCTATATTAAATTTCCCTTTTGCAATGCGATTGCCATATCGCCCCACAGTAGCGCCAAAGTAGGTATCTGCTCCTTTCGTATAGTCATTCACGTTATCAAAGCCAACGACCACATCTTTAAGAGTTCCATTTTTATCTGGCACCACCAGGCTTACCAGTCTTCCGCCATAATTGGTAATAGCAGCAGTCATGCCGTTATGGTTTTTTAATACATATAAGTTGGTTTGCTTTCCGTCAATGGTTTGCTGAAAGTCTTTTACATCCGGCAGCATGGAGTTTTTAGAGTGGGCAGTATTTGCCTGAGCCGAATCATTTTGGTTTGATGCATTGGTATTAGTGGCGGCAGTATCAGAATTATTGCATGCTGACAGCGCTAGCAGGGAAATGGCCGTTGGCAAGATCGTTTTTAATATTTTCATGATTTAATTTAATAAAAATTTACAACCTAAAATATTTTATAAAAAAGTTTTAATAAATGTTATTACTACATTTATTAAATGATAACTTTATAAAAGGCTTATTGCAGCAAGTTAAGCACAAACCGTCTTTTATTCCTTTCAAATAAATACGTGAGTACAGGCAGTGGTAAGGAAGATGTATTTTAAGGAACCGGAATCGGAGTCTGTATCATATTGAATTGTGCATATCATTGCTAAGCAAAGGCTCAAGAACCAACAGGTATCCATTACATTATTGCTTCATATTATGAAAGAATCTCGTTATGTTATAGGAGTAGATTACGGCACCGATTCAGTACGGTCGCTGCTTGTGGATGCTAGCAACGGGCAGGAAATAGCATCGGCGGTATTTTATTATCCCCGCTGGAAAGCCGGGCTGTATTGCAATGCCGCCATCAACCAGTTTCGGCAACACCCGCTTGATTATATTGAAGGATTGCAAGATACAATTACACGGTGTTTGTTGCAGGCCGGCCCGGCAGTGGCTGCTGGTGTAAAAGCCATATCAATAGATACTACGGGTTCCACTCCTGTAGCCGTTAACGAAGCAGGAACACCGCTGGCCCTGATGCCGCAGTTTGAGCATCATCCCAATGCCATGTTTGTTTTATGGAAAGACCATACAGCCGTTGAAGAAGCAGCCCATATCAATGCGCATGCACCTAAGTTCGATACCAACTACCTGCAATTTGTAGGTGGCATTTATTCTTCCGAATGGTTTTGGGCCAAGCTGCTTCATATTTTAAAAGAAGATGAGGAAGTAAGAAAGACCTGCTACTCCTGGGTAGAACATTGCGACTGGATTCCTTTTTTATTAACAGGTGGTAAAAAAGCGTCCGAATTAAAGCGCGGTGTTTGTGCCGCCGGCCATAAAGCCTTATGGGCAGAAGAATGGAACGGCTTGCCGCCTGATGATTTCTTCGCCACTTTGGACCCGGTATTGAAAGGATTTACAAGCAGGTTATTTGATAAAGTATATACATCCGATAAAATAGCCGGAAACATAAGCCCCGAGTGGGCTGCACGCCTGGGCCTGCCTGAAGACGTGGTAATAGGTATTGGCGCTTTTGATGCGCATATGGGCGCCGTAGGCGGACAAATTGAACCTTATTATTTAAGCAAGGTCATGGGTACTTCTACCTGCGATATGCTGGTAGCTCCTATAGAAGAAGTAAACGGTATATTAGTAAAAGGAATATGCGGACAAGTACCGGGTTCTGTAATACCGGGTATGATGGGTATGGAAGCAGGCCAGTCGGCTTTCGGTGATGCATATGCGTGGTTTAAAAATTTACTCTCCTGGCCTTTGCAGCACATCATCACCCAATTGGCAACTATAGATGCTACTATTGCAAAAAAGCTGGTAGAAGAAGCCGCAGATAAAATAATTCCGGAACTCAGCAAACTTGCCGCAAGCTTACCTTTGGAGGAAAATAGCGAACTGGCACTTGACTGGTTCAATGGCAGGCGCACACCCGATGCCAACCAGGAACTGAAAGGCGCTTTTAGCAACCTGAGTTTGGCCACAGACGCACCCAGAATGTTTAGGGCTGTAGTAGAAGCCACCTGTTTTGGCGCTAAAGCTATAGTAGACCGGTTTAATGAGCAAGGTGTTCCCGTAAAAGGGTTAATAGGCTTAGGCGGCGTTGCCAAAAAGTCGCCGTTTATTATGCAAATGATGGCAGATATTATAGATATGCCCATCCGCATTCACCGGTCAGAGCAAACCTGCGCCTTAGGAGCAGCTATGTTTGCAGCTACCGCTGCCGGTATTTATTCAACGGTGGAGGAAGCAATGAAAGCAATGGGGCAGGGCTTTGATGCGGAGTATCATCCTAATAAAGATATTACGGCGCTTTATGCAAAACGTTACCAACGGTATAAAGAACTCGGCGGTTTTGTTGAAAGTCAATTAACTACTGCTGCTGAAAAAATTTCATTAACCCAACCACAAACTGCTTTTTAATTGCATGACTTCTTATCAACATATTCAGGAGGAGGCATATGAAGCCAATATGCAATTGCCTCAATTAGGATTGGTGCTTTTTACCTTTGGTAATGCCAGCGCCGCCGACAGAAATCTTAGCGTATTTGCTATTAAGCCCAGCGGCGTTCCCTACAAAGATCTATCGCCTGATAAAATGGTGATTGTAGATTTTGATGGAAAGACCGTGCATGGCACACTCCGGCCTTCTTCCGATACATTAACACATGCCGTTTTGTATAAACACTGGAGCAGCATTAACGGTATCGTACATACGCATTCTTTATATTCCACGGCATGGGCGCAGGCACAACGTGATATACCCATTTACGGCACCACGCATGCCGATCATACTACTATGGATATTCCCTGCGCACCTCCAATGGATGATGAAATGATTCATGGACATTACGAATACCAAACGGGATTTCAGATTATGCAATGCCTGGAGCAAAAAGGCTTGAGCTACGAAGAAATGGAAATGATATTGGTAGGCAACCATGCACCTTTTACATGGGGCAAATCAGCCGCCAAAGCGGTATACAATAGTGCGGTGCTGGAGAACATTGCTCATATGGCTTTTTTAACCGAACAAATTAATAGCAACGCTTCGCGGTTGCAGCATTCGCTTATTAAAAAACATTTTGAACGGAAGCACGGCCCCGATTCGTATTATGGGCAATAAAACAAGCATTATCATTTTTCAAACCCATATTGATATCATACGTACATAGTCAATATTATATAATTACAACGTATCCATATTATACCCTCAAAAATCACATTTTACCAAATTAAATAAAATCTAAAACAAGGCACTACAATGGATCTGAAACAATTTGAAATTTGGTTTGTAACCGGAAGCCAGCACCTGTACGGACCGGAAACGCTGAAGCAGGTATCCGAACATGCACAAACCATTGCCACTTCTTTAAACGCCGCAACGCAAATTCCTGTTACGGTTTTATTTAAACCCATTGTAACCACGCCGGAAGAAATTTACCAGGTTTGTCAGCAGGCCAATACTCAAAAAAATTGCATTGGACTTATTACCTGGATGCACACGTTTTCACCGGCTAAAATGTGGATCAACGGATTGAAAATTTTACAAAAGCCATTGCTGCATTTACATACGCAATTCAACCGCGATATTCCATGGAAGGATATTGATATGGACTTTATGAATCTCAACCAAAGTGCTCATGGCGATCGCGAGGCAGGATTTATAATGAGCCGCATGCGGCTGAACCGTAAAGTAGTTGCAGGCCATTGGCAAGACCCGGAAGTGCTGCAGCAAGCAGGCGACTGGAGCAGGGCCGCCGCTGGTTGGCACGACTGGAAAGGCGCTAAGTTTGTACGCTTTGGCGATAATATGCGCTATGTAGCCGTTACAGAAGGTGATAAGGTGGAAGCAGAATTAAAGTTTGGCTATTCGGTAAATTATCATGGCATTGGCGATTTGGTGAAGGTGGTTAATGAAACTGCTGATAGCGATATTGATACCTTGATTAAAGAATATGAAGACAGCTATACACTTGCCGATGGTTTAAAAAAAGGAGGCGCCCAATACCAATCTTTACGCGAAGCCGCTAAAATAGAAATAGGCCTGCGCCGGTTTTTAGAGGCCGGGAACTTTAAAGGTTTTACCGATACTTTCGAAGATCTGCATGGCCTGGTGCAGCTGCCCGGCATCGCCACGCAACGCTTAATGAACGATGGTTATGGCTTTGGTGCTGAAGGTGATTGGAAAACGGCTGCTTTGGTACGTGCTATGAAAGTAATGGGCAACGGGCTGCCGGGCGGTAATTCATTTATGGAAGATTATACCTATCATTTCGATCCGGAAAACGCAATGGTTCTGGGTTCACATATGCTGGAGATCTGCCCTTCCATAGCCAATGGAAAACCTTCCTGCCAGGTGCACCCGCTGGGTATTGGCGGCAAGGCCGATCCGGTTCGGCTGGTGTTTAACTCGGCTGCAGGTCCGGCTATTAACGCTTCTGTAATAGATATGGGTAACCGCTTCCGTTTATTGGTAAATGAAGTGGAGGCAGTGGCACCGGAGCAAGACCTTCCTAACCTTCCGGTGGCCAGGGTATTATGGAAACCTTATCCTGATATGAAAAGCGGTTGTGCCGCCTGGATATTGGCTGGTGGCGCCCATCATACTTGCTATAGTCAAAACCTCACTGCAGCCCATATGGAAGATTTTGCAGCTATGGCCGGCATTGAATATGTAAAAATTGGCAGGGGCTCTGAACTCCACCAGTTAAAAAATGAGCTGCGCTGGAACGACCTGTACTATCAAATTAATAAATAAAAGCAAAGCAGTACGCTAAGAGTGGAATGTGAATGGTGAAATGATTTAAAGCAAAACAGCATCTTCTATTTTCAACTGTACACTTCTATATGGGTAACTACAACATAACGCCATGAACCGGAGACATTTTAAACAGATTAACTGCAATAATTTGAGTTGTTTGTTATTTCTGCAAAGATCATTTGCAGAAGTTCCCTCCGTTCATACGGTGCAGCTACCGGCAAATGTATGGGTACGGCTGGATGATGGCATGCACGAATTAACGGCATCCGGTGGTCAAAGCTGGGTGTATAAAGATGTAGTGGTTCATCTGCAGTATGTAAAAGATGCCTTGCAGGTACACGTGAAATCACCCAAAGCACCGTTGCATGAGGTGCGTTTGCAATGGAACTACCCGTTGCAAGCTAATGCTACTGTTTTAGGTGATCATTGGGAACGAACTTACGGTGATGCCGCATTTAAACAGGCATCATTCGAGAATAAAATGCCCTGGTATTTTATTCAGCACCATGGCAATGAGACTAACTGCTTCGGATTAAAGACAGGCTGCAATACCATTTGCTACTGGCAATTAGGTAATGGCAAAATGCAGCTTACCTTAAATACCCAAAGTGCCGGCGTTGGTGTGCAATTGGGCAACCGCACATTAACCTGTGCCGAAATTATCGCTACTAAAACAATAGGAAGCGAAAACACTTTTGATACCGCACGCCGCTTTTGCCATATGATGTGCCCAAAGCAGCGCCTGCCCACACAGCCGGTATATGGTATTAACGACTGGTATTTTGCCTATGGCAATAACTCCTATTCACTCATTTTAGAACATACTTCTTTACTAGCAGATCTGGTAACGGATACGGCCAATCGCCCATTTTCGGTGGTAGATGCAGGCTGGGCGGCTTACTCGCCCCTCTTACCTAATGATTGTTGCTGGCAGGATGATTTTTCGAGGCCCAATGATAAGTTTAAGGATATGCACCACCTTGCCGATGATATTAAAAAACTGGGCATGCGTCCCGGTTTGTGGACAAGACCGCTATCTGCAAAATACAACGATAACAAACGATTGCTATTACCTCCTATCCCGGGCAGAGACAATCCAAAACAGCCGGTGCTCGATCCTACTATTGAAGAAAATATAGCCCGCATACAACACAACATTTCGCTGTACCGGCAATGGGGTTACCATATGGTGAAACACGATTTTAGTACGTATGATATAACCGGCCGGTGGGGTTTTGAAATGAAAGATAGTATTACTGCCGATGGATGGAAGTTTAATGATAGCAGCCGCACCACAGCCGAAGTTGTTTTGCATTTATACCAATCCATACGTGAAGCGGCAGGCGATATGTACCTGATCGGTTGCAATACCCTGAGCCATTTGTCAGCAGGTCTTTTTGAACTCACCCGCATTGGCGATGATACCAGCGGAAAGGAATGGGCACGCACCCGAAAAATGGGTGTGAATACACTTGGCTTCCGTATGATACAGCATAATAACTTTTATGCAGCCGATGGCGATTGCGTAGGATTGACCAACGAGGTTCCCTGGGCAAAGAACAAGCAATGGATGCAACTATTGGCAGAAAGCAGTACGCCGCTGTTTATATCGGCGCAGCCAGATGCATTGGGTGCACCGCAAAAACAATTTATTAAAGAATGCTTTGCCACCGCTGCTAAAAAACTACCCGTAGCAGAACCGCTGGATTGGCTCACTAATCAACAACCGGCTAAATGGAAATTGAATGGTGCTATTAAAGAATTTGATTGGAGCTGATTGACAACATTACCATCCTGAAATAAAAATAAATGCTATTACAAAAGTGGCAGACGCCTTTTGTAATAGCATTTTAATTAAAGCAACAATGAGTATTTCCCTTTTATTTTTTAGTATCAAATGAAAGTGGAAAATCTATTTTAAAAGCAATATTTCTTCCCATATTATGGATGCCATGATTCGGATCGGTATCTGTCGGCGAATACAGGAAGTACTTTAACCGGCTTAAGTGATCGAAGTAGCTTACATCAAACAAATTATTCGCCATCAGGTAAATATTAAAGATCGTTTTCCCTTTTTTATTGGTAAATCCGCTGCCCAATCCCATATTAAATAACGTATAGCCCGGCGTTGGCGTTTCGGTATTATCGGCCAGGTACACCCGGTTCTGTGCTGCATAATATACCAATTGCGCTTTAATAAATCCATTAACCAAATGGTGGGTCTTCGAGCTAAAGTCGTACCGGAGTTCGGATATGCCATGGAAAGGTGGAATGAACGGAAGATACCGGGCACTATCCGTTATTTTTATGCCGTTGCTTCCCTTATGAAGGGCATATACTGCTGACAAGCTGTTCTCAAAATGCAGTGCTTTTATCGGATGAAAATCAATATTCATTTCGCCGCCATACAGTTCGGCTTTACCCTGCTGAAATTTAAAGGTTTGATTGCCGGCTACAAGTACAGAATCGGCGCCGGTAGCAGTAGTCAATTTTTGATTAAAAATATAATTCTGAATATCATTATTAAAAACGCTTAGGTTAACCACCACAAGTTTGGAAGCATATACAAACCCGATATCTTCCTGCAGGCTGAACTCCGGTTTAAAATCAGCATTGCCTATCTGATAAATGTTAGTACCCGGATGTACGCCATTGGCGGATATTTCGGAAATATTAGGCGCCCGGTAACCTCTTGCCATATTCGCCTTAAATGATAGTTTATCGGTGGCGTTATAGGTTAAGCCTACACTGCCGGAAACACCGGAAAAGTTGTGCGAATAATCGTAAAAAAGCTTGCTGGCTCCTACTGTATCCGCACCATATACCGGCTTGCTAAAACCAGTGGATGGGTCGGGTCGGGTGTATAGCTGATTACTTGAAAAAGAACGGTTATCATATCGCAATCCGCCTGATACATCCAGTTTATCAAATGTTTTTTTCAACAGCATAAACGGACCTACATCAAATTGATGATAGGAAGGAATCACAAAATCAGTTCCCTTAGCTACATTATTTTTTTGGTACATGCCGTTCGTTCCTACCACGATATTCCACCCGTTTAGTTCCGGCAGGTAATACTTTATATCATAGTTGTATGTATTTAAATCCAGATCCAAACCCGGGATATCCAGGTATTCCGGATGGGCAAACTCCTGCCGGTGACTTTTTTGATAAGCAAGGTTCACCTGCAGCCGGCTGCCGCCCATTGAAAAACTATTATTGCTGTAAAAGCGGTAGTGCCGGATATGCTGATTGATTCCGGTTATATCATACGACCGCAGTTCCGCATCAGAAACAATCGGCCGGAACGCATCGGCTTCAGTAATTTGCTTGGTAAACCTTCCCGTGGCCGAATCGCGGCTGCCATCCGGTATTTTTTGACGGTCGTTAAAAGTAGAAAAGCTCAGGTGCGAATATCCCCATTTGCCATGCAGCCCCAGGTAGCCGGTAGCATCAGTTTCGTTAAAAGCAGTGCCATATACCCTGCCATCCATTTTATTTTGATAATTGGTGGCCTGTTTATGCGATAGCCTGCCCATCCATTCAAAGCCGCTTTTAGTACCGCCCAGCATGGCCGAACCGGCAATAAGGCCATTGTTGGTTTGATATTCGCCCAGTATATCGCCTATAATTTTTCCCTCTGCTGCAGGCTGCGTAGGAATTAAGTTTACTACTCCGGCCAGTGCATCAGAGCCGTAGCTTAAGCTGGCTGGCCCTTTTACCGCTTCTACCCTGTCTATACTATATTGGTCTACTTCTATGCCATGTTCATCTCCCCATTGCTGGCCTTCCTGGCGCACACCGTCATATAAGGTAAGGATGCGGTTAAATCCCAATCCTCTGATATAAGGTTTCGAAACATTAGGGCCAGTGGTAACGGCGGTAATGCCGGGCACTTTAGTAATAGCATCAATGATATTGGTATTGAGGTTGGAGGCTATGTAATTATGATTGATAGAAACGATAGGAATAGGGCTTCTCCTGATTTGTGTGGCTTTCGACAGGCCGGTTACCACCACTTCGCTTTCCTCTACAATATTTGTTTGAAGTTCAAAATCTTCCACTACCGCACCGGCGATCTTTACATTTCGGGTAAGCGTTTTAAACCCTACATAATTTACTTCTACCAGGTACGTTCCTGCAGGAATTTTTTTTATAAAATAATGACCTGAAGAATCGGTAATGACACCCAGCTTTAAATCGGCTATGTACACACTGGCACCTATCAAACCTGTATGCGTGCCTTTGTCGTAAACAACACCCGATAACGTGCCGGATTCTATAGTAGCTTTTTTGCCAGCGTTGGCAGGTATGCCGGCGTGCAGTTTAGCGGGAGTGAAATAGATAAAACCGATAAACAGTATATAATAAAGTAAGGCATTTTTCATTTTACGATTTTTGAAGACAGATGAGCATATATCTGCCGTAAGTATATCAAACAATTAACCGGTATTGCGCCAACCGTTTTTAATAATAGATAGAAGCGGATGAGAAAATTTACATTAGTGCAGGAGGCCCTCTTAATTCGGAAAAGAAATAATACTGAGTGAAGAAGTTCTCGGTAATATCGTTCTGAAGTATGGAAAAGCTAAACGGACCACTACATTCAATTGCCGGACTGCTTGTAATGAAAGGCGATTCTACTACCAGGTTTTCAAAGTGGCAATTAAACCCGGCTTTAGATACCTGGTATCCTTTAACATTAGAAGAAACAGAAGAAGTATCTCTGTGATTGGCTATCAGATCGTGAAGAACACTTTTTGGAGTAATGCTCAATGCAAAAAGAAAGATAAGTAAGCCGCTGATAACCTTTTGTATGATTTTACTATGCATCAATTTTTGCAGGGATGTTGCAAATTTATAAGAATTAGGAACTACTTTAAAATTTATTAAGGAGAATAGTATAAAATTAAAAGCTGAAGGCAAGCCTTTAATCGACAAAAGGTTCAAACTGGCGTACAATATTTTGCCACTCGCTATGCGTATCGGGCTTGGTTAAATATAAAGACGCTCCCAGCCTTTTACACACATCCATGTCAATTTTGTTGGCAGAAGTAGTAACAATAATCACCGGAATACTTTCAAAACGGGGATCGGCTTTTATACGCTTTAAAGTTTGGCGGCCATCCAGTTCAGGCATATTCAAATCCAATACTATAAGGGAAGGAATTGCTTGTTTTACCGGTTTCTCTAAATACTCCAGCGCCTGGCGTCCGTTTTCCACAAACTCTATTTGCATGGAGCAGTTAATGGCTTTACAAGCCTCACTTACCCACGTTTTATCGTCTGTATCATCATCCGCATATAACACTACTTTTATCTGACTCACATTTATTTATTTGGTGGTGGTTTGTAGTAAACATTGTCTCAATATTGAGTAACTGAAACAATGCTAAATTAATACAATCTTATATTAGATTTCGTTTTGTGTATCTACAACATGGTTAATAAAACGTTACCGGTAATACAATTGGTTTCTTAATTTTTCAATGTATAAAATTAAAAGGGTTTATGTTATTGAAGGTTAATAAATTGAAGTGGGGCTGCTGCAAACGCGGATTTACCAAGCGTTCATGCGCCGCGATATTGCTATTGGCAGAAAATAAGGAACTAGTGTTCTGATATCTAGCGTCTTATCCGAGATTATTTAAATGATTGATAAGGCAACTTTGTGCGGTAAATTAAGTTTGGCAAGTAAGTAAAAATGCTTAGCTGATTTTTTCAATAATGCCGGCTATTCCCTGGCCGCCACCTACACAGGCGGTAACCATACCGAACTTTTTGCCGGTTCTTTTTAAGTCGTTCAAAATTTGAATAGTAAGTTTGGTGCCGGTGCAGCCCAGCGGGTGCCCCAAAGCAATAGCTCCGCCATTGATATTCACAATATTGTTATCTAAGCCGGCTTCCCGTATCACGGCAATCGATTGCGAAGCAAATGCTTCATTTAATTCAATTAAATCAATATCGCCCAAATTCATATTGGCCTGCTTCAATACTTTTGGTATAGCAGCTACCGGCCCGATGCCCATAATGCGCGGCGGCACACCAGCGGAGGCACAAGCCACCAGGCGCCCAATGGGTTTTAATCCTAAACGGTTTACCAGTTGTTCACTCATAACTATTACAAAAGCAGCTCCGTCGCTTATTTGGGATGAGTTTCCGGCTGTAACACAGCCACCGGCAGCAAAGGCGGGTTTTAATTTTGCCAGCACATCTAAAGAAGTATCTGCACGAGGCCCTTCATCTGTATCTACCGTATAAGTGCGTTTTTGCTTTTTACTCTTTTCATCCAAATACACTTCTTCTACTTCAATGGGTAAAATACCTTCCTTAAAATATCCCTGCTTAATAGCGTTGATAGCTTTTTGATGGGAGTTATAGGAAAATGCATCCTGGTCTTCGCGGCTTACTTTGTATTCCTTTGCCACGGCTTCGGCCGTAAGGCCCATACTTAAATAGTAATCCGGATCGTCCTTAGCAATCGAATAAGCAGGTACAGTTTTCCAGCCCGCAGTAGGCACCATACTCATACTTTCTGTACCGCCGGCAATGATGCAATCGGCCATGCCCATGCGTATCTTAGCCGTAGCAATGGCAATCGTTTCCAGGCCCGACGCACAATAGCGGTTTACCGTCATGCCCGGCGTATTATAGCCTATAGCACGGGCGGCTATAATACGGCCTACCTGTAAGCCCTGCTCCGCCTCGGGCACTGCATTTCCTACTATTACATCATCCACCAATGCCTTGTCTAACTGGGGTACCGAGCTTAACAAACCTTCAATAACGGTGATAGCTAAGTCGTCCGGACGATAAAAACGGAAACCGCCCCGTTTTGCTTTACCCACCGCTGTTCTGTACCCCGCTACTATATAGGCTTCCTGCATAATAAAAGTTTATAATTAGGTCTTTAGTAAAAATAAGAAATAAACAAAGACGCATTTCTTAATAAAAATTTACTATTTAACGTAATACGGCTTTTAACTTCGCAGCCCATGTATCGTTTACTCAGAGGCATATTGTTTTGTTTTCCGGCAGAAACGGCTCATTACCTTTCAATGAATACGTTGAAGGCCTTGTGCTCCATTCCTTTTGTAAAACGATTAATTGCTTCTTTATTTTCAGTTAGCAATACTGCGTTACATACTAGGCAACTGGGGCTTACTTTTAGAAACCCGGTAGGCTTAGGAGCCGGCTTCGATAAAAATGCAAAATATTTAAGAGAGTTGGAAGCACTGGGTTTTGGCTTTGTAGAAATAGGAACCATAACGCCACGGCCGCAGGCCGGCAACGAAAAGCCACGCCTCTTTCGGCTGCCAAAAGACAAAGCATTAATAAACCGGATGGGCTTCAATAACGACGGAGTAGCGGTTGTTGCCAAACGATTAAAAAAATGGAAAGAAAAAAGTCTTCAACTAACCATAGATGATAGTAACCCTGATAGTGAAAAAACGA
>JAICHT010000015.1 GCA_025924755.1 Chitinophagaceae bacterium
AAAAAGCCAAACCAGCCGGGTTTACAAAAGTGGCCGAAACATCGCCACCCAACGAACCCATAGCACCACCAATAGCCTGCTCACGTGCGGTGCCACCCGGCACGGTCCAAGAGTATCTAAGTGCATCCGAAGGTTCTTGTGCAAACAGGCAGCTCGCGAAAAAGCAGGCGATCACTACCAATAATATTCTTTTCATAAATAAAAATAGATTAACGGGCTAACAAATATACAAGGTGGGCACAAGCAAGTAATATCAAGCTGATAATACTTGCTTTATGGGTTTGCCATAATTATATCAAGAGTCTCTTTAAAACCTTCTTACCGGTGCGCTGCTGGAAGAACTACCCGAAGAACTGCTGCCGGAACTTGGGGCCGGGCGGCTGTTATTTTGATAAGAATTATTGTTGTTAGAATTGAAAATATTCCTCAGTTGATTGCCATTATTACGGTTGTACGAATCATTATTGGTATTAGATTCTATATACGTATTTCTGCGGGAGCCGGTATTGTACTGGCGGCTATTATAAATATTCAGGTTCGTGGT
Organism: Chitinophagaceae bacterium; assembly: GCA_025924755.1. GTDB lineage: Bacteria > Bacteroidota > Bacteroidia > Chitinophagales > Chitinophagaceae > Flavisolibacter. Next base: position 545 of record JAICHT010000015.1, read on the forward strand.
ACGCGGACGGTTGTATACCGGTCCCCTGGAGTTGGATACAATGGTTTTGCCCACATATGGATAATAATAACTGTAGGGCGAATAACTGCCGTAGTATGGCATGAACGGCATATTGTAATTATAATAGCTGCTAAATGGACTGCTGTAATAATTGTATGCAAATGGGCTATACGTCATAAGTGGATTATAGCCATAGCCGTACCCATAAGGTGAATAGTTGTTGAAATACACTTCGTTATCAAGCATTGCCCAGCGGTCGTGGTTTCTAACCTTCATGCGTAAATACTCGTCGTCGGAATTATAAGCGTCTTCATTGTTATAACGGCTGTTTCTGTTTCTGTCCATATTTACATATTCATCTCCGCCGGCTGCAGGTTGAGCACGTTGTGGTGAAAAATAAACATCGTCAGGGGTCTGGCCGCTTTTATACATTGTCGAGCAGCTTGCAAAGATGATTGCAAAAACTGCTAAGGGTAAAAATGATTTCATGTTTTGATGATTTAACGGTTGCTATGGATACACTACATTTGTAGCTTATCCAAATATTTGCCATCACACTGTAAATTAGCAAATTTTGGTGTTAAACTAAAGATAAAGGTAAATGAAACTTTTGGTAGTGAATTTACTGTGACAAACTTTAGCACCTGCACTAATAAACGGTGTAATTTGAAGAAAAAACTTTGGCATTTTTGAACTAATAAATATCAAATTCGGAACTAGTATGAGCAAGGCTATTACCTCCCGTTCGCAAGACTATTCGCAATGGTACAATGACTTAGTAATTAAAGGTGGATTGGCCGATTATTCGGCCGTGCGGGGTTGTATGATTATTAAGCCCTATGGCTATACGCTTTGGGAAAATATGCGGGATGAACTGGACAGAATGTTTAAAGAAACCGGCCATCAAAATGCCTATTTTCCGCTCTTTGTTCCAAAAAGCTTGTTTGAAGCGGAAGAAAAAAATGCAGAAGGCTTTGCCAAAGAATGTGCAGTGGTTACGCATTACCGTCTTAAAAACGACCCGAATGCTCCGGGTAAATTAATGGTAGACCCCGAAGCAAAGCTGGAAGAAGAGTTGGTGGTGCGGCCAACCAGCGAAGCTATTATCTGGAGCACCTACAAAGATTGGATACAATCGTACAGAGACCTTCCCATATTAGTGAACCAATGGGCCAATGTAGTACGGTGGGAAATGCGTACCCGGCTGTTTTTACGCACCTCCGAGTTTTTATGGCAGGAGGGCCATACTGCTCATGCCACGCAGCAAGAAGCGGTACAGGAAGCCGAACAGATGCTTCGGGTATATGCAACTTTTGCAGAGGAGTATATGGCTTTACCTGTAATTAGAGGTGTAAAATCGCCCAGTGAACGGTTTGCCGGCGCAGTAGATACGTATTGCATAGAAGCATTGATGCAGGATGGCAAAGCCTTGCAGGCAGGCACTTCGCATTTTTTGGGTCAAAATTTTGCCAAAGCTTTCGACGTTAAGTTTTTAAATAAAGAGAACCAGCAGGAGTATGTATGGGCTACCAGCTGGGGCGTGAGTACCCGTTTGATAGGAGCGTTGGTAATGGCGCACAGTGATGATGATGGGTTGATATTGCCTCCAAAGATTGCCCCGGTGCAAGTGGTATTGGTGCCTATATTTAAAGGAGAAGAACAAAAGGCGCAATTGGATGAGAAAGTTGCCGATATTATGCAACAGCTAAAAAAGCTGGGTATTCGTGTAAAATACGATGACAATGAAAACACAAGGCCCGGCTGGAAGTTTGCCGAATATGAACTGAAAGGAGTGCCGGTAAGGGTAACAGTTGGCTTCCGTGATTTTGAGAAAAACGTGGTAGAGGTGGCGAGGAGAGATACAAAGGAAAAGCAAACGGTTTCTATGGATGTGCTGGTAACTCATATTCAGGATGCGTTGAAGGATGTGCAGCAAAATTTATATGATAAAGCAAAAGCATACCTGGAGAGCCATATCACCAAAGCCGATACCTGGGAAGAGTTTATAAAGATATTAGACGAAAAAGGTGGGTTTGTTTCAGCACATTGGGATGGTACTGCAGAAACGGAAGAAGCGATCAAAGAGAAAACAAAAGCTACTATTCGCTGTATTCCTTTAAATAATGTTCAGGAACAGGGTACTTGCATATTAACCGGTAAGCCTTCCGGCCAACGGGTGTTGTTTGCCCGAGCTTACTAGAAAAAGTGTAGGGCTTATAAGTGTTGCCATCCCTTTGTTATATGCGTTTGTATGAAATTTGTAAAGAGATAACTGGAAAATTTATGTATTCAATTTAAACAGGCATATCATGGAACCAAATCAATCTTCTTCTCTTTTTTCATTAACCATTGATCCGTTAACCAAAGAGCATTTATCGGAAACCGCAAAGTGGGCCCGCTTTCTGGCTATTGCAGGTATGATAGTGGTACTGTTGGTTTTGGCATTTACCATATACAGCGTTACTGTATTAGGCGGTGTTGGCTTGCCCGGCTCAAACGACTTGTCGGGCAACCCAAATTTTGTGAACAGTATGCGTATTGGTGCTATTGGAGGTGCTATTGTGATGCTCGCTATAGCATTTTTTCCATTGCTTTTTTTGTTGCGCTTTGCCAATGGAATGCGCAGTGCTATTGCATCGAACGATCAAAACCGGTTAAATGCTGCCTTCCAGAATTTAAAGATCTATTTCCGCTATTTAGGTATTGTAGTATTGATCGTAATGATTTTGTACACGTTGATTTTTGTTTTCGCTATTATGGGAATTACGGCATTTTCCAAGTAAGCGTTAGCCTTACTGCACTACCAGGTAATTATAATCTTTCAGTAAGGTTTCCAAAAAATCGAAGGGAGCTAAAGTGGTTTCAATATGCAAATGTTTTTTCAGCTTTTCGCTGGCATTAGCGGCTAAACTAAAGTTGTGGTTTTTTTGAGCCGTATCTAAAATATCTTTCAGGGCATTAATATCGCGGTCGCTCAACTGCATTACTTGCGGAAAAGAAGCATGGTATTCATTATGTAACTCAAAAAAAACCGTATCATTTATAGTAGAGGCAGCGCTTTGCTTTATTAATATGGTATGCGCCAATATATCTCCAAGACGCTGTGCTTTTTTGCTGCCAACCGTTAAAAAGATATCAGTAATTAATAAAGCTACAGAACCCAAAACCGCCCAGTAAACTCTTGCGCCGTAAGCCATAGCATAGGGAGCATATAAAATAATGATCAGCAATGTATAGTCGGATGTTTTTATCAGCCAGCGGATGATAAACTGGCTCAGGCTGGGCTTGCCGCCATTTTCATTTACTACGCGGATACGCATGATCTTTTTTCCGGCACTTTGCCCGTTTAGTGTGATTTCGCTTAACACATGGTACAAAAAGAAGGGCACCATAAAAAGCAAGCCTACAGCCCAAAGATTATAAGCATCGTTCACGGTATTTCCATTATGTTGGGTAATCCACCTGATGGCTTTTGAAGCTAATATTAAATAAAACACCTGCAGGGTCAGATCTATAGCCCAGGCAATAAGCCGGCGGTGAAAAGGAGCCGTAGCAAATTCAAGCTCAATATTAAAATTAGTGGCTATGCGGATGGTGTTCATTGCGGGCTATAAGGATTGGTAAAATAAAAAAGTATTTTAATAGTTTATAGTATGAACTCTGTTTAAATATAGTATTTTACAACAAAGATTTTCTTATTTGAGAGAAGGTTTATTTATAAAAAAAAATAAAGACCGCTGGGGGAAAGTACAGCAGCAAGCTATCACTGATGCCGATGACCTGGCCAAGAACTTTATTGAATTAACTGATGACCTGGCCTATGCCAAAACCTTTTATCCGCATAGTAAAGTAACCACCTATATCAACTCACTGGCTTCTAAAATTTACCTGCAGGTATATCAAAATAAAAAAGAAGAAAAGAGCCGCCTTCTCCACTTTTGGAAATACGAAATGCCGCTTACCGTTTACAAGCACCGCCATACTCTTTTAGTATCTTTTATATTGTTTCTCCTTTTTTTTATGGTGGGCTTTTTTTCATCCATGCACAACGAAACCTTTGTACGCGATGCACTTGGAGATGGCTATGTGGATATGACGCAAAAGAATATTGATGAAGGCAATCCGTTTGGCGTATATCAATATGGCAATTCGTTTTTAATGTGGCTGGGCATTATGATCAATAATATTATCGTATCGCTTTTTTATTTTGTAAAAGGCATTTTATTTGGAATTCTTTCAATTATGTCTTTAATAAAAGAAGCCATACGGCTTGGTGCTTTTGAACAGATGTTTTATGCAAAAGGTTTGGGCGTGCAGGCGGTAATGACTGTGCTTATACATGGCATGCTGGAAATTACCGGTATTATAATGGCTGCCGGGGCCGGTGTAGTAATGGGCAAAAGCATTTTATTTCCCGGCACAGCCAGGCGTTTGGAAGCTTTTCAACAAGGAATTAAAGACGGGCTGAAGATCGTCATTGGCTTACTGCCGGTCTTTGCTACTGCTGCATTCTTTGAAGGGTTTGTTACCCGCTATTATAAAATGCCTTTGATACTAACCACATTATTGTTGTTGGGCTCTGGCATTTTCATTATAGGCTATTTTGTTATTTATCCACTATTATTACATCGAGTATCAAAATAACGGTTCATGTGTAGTTTGGTATCCTATACAAAATATATCCGTCTGCTTTTTTTGAGCATTTGTTTCAGCGTAGCGGCCTATGCACAAAATGATACGGTTTCAGTAGCAAAAAAAGAATCCAATACAGTATTCAACACCATCAATCCCTTGCTGGTAGTGCCGGTAAAAGAAAGGCATATTGCAGATACTATATTGAACAGGATAAAAAGTGATGATGCCTTTTGGTACCTGAATACAACACCGCGGAACCCAAAAACCGCGACCGCTTCCGGTTCGGGTCGGTGGTGGCTTTTGCAACAAAGCTGGTTCAGGTGGTTGATATGGCTTATTATCATCGGTGGTTTCACGGCAGTGCTCATCTGGTATATAGCCACCAGTAATATAAAACTATTTCATAAGGAACCAGCAGCGGTAAAAAATAATGCAGATCAAAGTTTAAGAGAAGACATCTTTTCGCTGGAATATGACGCGGCCATACCTGCCGCTATACACAACCAAAACTACCGGCTGGCAGTACGATACCTTTTTTTGCAAACTTTAAAAATAATGGCAGAAAATAAAATGATTCAGTATAAAGCCGACCGTACCGACAGCGAATATGTACAACAGCTTTTACACACAGCATACTATTCGGATTTTTATAAGCTTACCCGGAATTTTGAGTATATATGGTATGGTCAAATGGAAATACCTGCATCGTCTTTTTATACTATTAAAAATGCTTTTGAACTGTTTAAAAAAAGGCTCTCGCATTGAAAAAATGGCTCCCATACTTCCTGGCACTTATCGCACTGGCTGTACTTGGCTTTATAGTAATATGGGGCGCCAAATACCAGCCACACACCTTTAATAACCGGATTACTTTGCGGCAATATGATAAAATACCTTATGGAACTTTTGCTGCGCAAAAAATGATCACAGGCTTGTTTCCGGGGGCAGCAATAAGCATTAGTAAAAACGAGCCCGGCGACTGGCAAACGCAAACAGGTGCGGGGGAGGCGGTCATCTGTATAGCAAAGTCGTTTAATGCAGATGAAGCGGAATTGGATGCACTTTTAGAGTTTGTAAGAAAAGGTAACTATGTTTTTATCATTGCTAAAACTTTATCGGTAAAAGCCAATGAAGCATTTAACTGCACCGATAACAGCGCATCATTTGATGATTACTATGGCGTGGATGAAGATAGCCTACGTGTAAATTTAGAAAGGCCTCCTTTTAATTTGGCTAAAACGTTTATTTATCCCGGCAAGAAATATGAAAGTTATTTTTCAGCCATTGACAGTGCCAAAACAATTGTGCTGGGCCGCACAAAAGATAACAAGCCAAATTTTATTCAAATGAACGCCGGTAAAGGAAGTTTGTTCATTCACCTGGCACCATTGGCCTTCAGTAATTATTTTATATTGCACAAAAACAACTTTCAGTATTTTCAAAATGCCTTGTCAGTTATTCCGCCCGGTGTAAAAAAAGTAACCTGGAACGAATATTACCTGGTTAAGCCAGAACGCACTGCCGGAGAACCCGATTTATATAGAGTACTATTTCAATATCGGGCTTTTAAATGGGCTTTACTTACTGCTTTGTTTACCGCAATGATATACGTGTTAATTGAGATGCGCCGCAGGCAGCGGTTGATACCTGCTTACCCTAACCCAAAAAATGAATCCCTTGATTTTGTAAAAACCTTAGGTCTTCTATATTACGACAGGGGCGATCATAAAAACCTGGCGAAAAAAATGAGCGTTTATTTTTTAGAGCATATTCGCAGCCGTTTTAAAATCTCCACCCAAATAGCAGATGAAGCATTTGCCACTGCTTTACATGCTAAAAGCGGGTATCCTTTAGAACCTTTACAGAAGATTGTTTTTTTTATCAACCATTTAGATCATGATCAAATTGGCGGAGAACAACTTTTTTCTTTTTACAAACAACTGGAACAATTTTATAAAAATACCTGAGATGGAAGACCAACTTTTTGAAGAACGTACCAACCTTACTATGCTTAATGAAGCCATATTATCTATACGAAATGAAATTAAGAAAGTGATTGTAGGACAGGATGAATTGGTAAAGCTTATTATTACAGCCTTGCTGGCTGATGGACATGTATTAATAGAAGGCGTGCCGGGAGTAGCAAAAACATTAACCGCAAAGTTAGTGTCCCGGAGTGTAGCCGTACAGTTTTCCCGCATACAGTTTACGCCCGACCTGATGCCTTCCGACGTATTAGGTACTCCGGTTTTTAATCCAAAAGAATCGGTGTTTGAATTTAAGCGTGGTCCCATTTTTGGCAATATTGTTTTGATAGATGAAATAAACCGGGCACCCGCCAAAACGCAATCGGCTTTATTTGAAGTAATGGAAGAGCGGCAGATTACTATAGATGGCAAAACGTATAGGCTGCCGCCTCCTTTTATGGTGCTGGCTACGCAAAATCCTATTGAACAGGAAGGTACCTATCGCCTGCCGGAAGCGCAACTGGATCGGTTTTTATTTAAAATAGTAGTGCCTTACCCAAGCGAAGAAGAAGAAATTGAAATACTCACGCATTTTCACAAACTGGCAGATAACAATGTACTCGATGCTATCACACCAGTGCTGGATGCAGCGCAAATAGCCCAACTGCGCAGCCTGGTAAAAGCAATAATAATAGATGACAAATTATTGCAGTTCATCGGAAAGTTCACACATCAAACCCGTAATCATAAATCCATATACCTCGGCGCTTCGCCAAGGGCTTCATTAGCGGTGATGAATGCTTCTAAAGCTATAGCGGCAATTAATGGAAGAGATTTTGTAATTCCGGATGATATACTTGAAGTCATTCCGCCGGTATTGCGCCACCGCATTATATTAACACCCGATAAGGAAATGGAAGGCATATCAGAAGATACCGTGCTAAAAGATATTTTACATACTATGGATATACCCCGTTAAAATTCGTGTATTGCTAAAATCATTTTATTTAAACAACCGTTTTTACTATGTCGGCTTTGCATCGGCAGCTATGTTTATATGCAGTTATTTTATTGCTGTATTATTTGTAGTAGCGGTAGCAATAGTAGCTTGTTTGTTAATAGCACTATTGCTGGATGCGGTAGTGTTATACAGCAACAAAAACGGGATTTATGCAAGCAGAATATTAGATGACCGGTTTAGTTTAGGTGATGATAACAAAATAATAATTGAACTAAAAAACAGCTATAGCTTTCCAATAATGTGCACTGTACTGGAAGAATTACCCTATCAATTTCAAACCGTACAGGAGCACCGCAATATCAGCATAAACTCCGGCGAACAAAAAGATATAAGTTACTCTTTAAGGCCGGTTAAAAGAGGCGAATATCATTTCGGCAATATCAATGTGTATGTAACAGGGTTGCTGCACCTGGCAGAACGTCGTTATACATTTTCAAAAGAAAAAACCATCAAGGTATATCCTTCGGTTATGCAATTGAAGCGATATGAACTGATGGCTACCGCAAGTGTACAGGATGCGGGGATGAAACGAATGCGTAAACTGGGGCATAGTCTTGAGTTTGAACATATAAAGGAATATGTGCGGGGCGATGATTACCGAACCATTAATTGGTTGGCCACTGCCCGGCGCGGCGATTTTATGGTAAATAATTACACGGATGAACGCAGCCAGCAAATTTATTGTGTTATCAATAAAGGAAGAAGCATGAAGATGCCTTTCGACGGGCTCTCGTTGCTGGATTATGCGATCAATACAACTTTGGTGTTGAGTAAAGTGGCTTTATTAAAACAAGACAGGGCAGGGTTGATCACCTTTGGCGAAAACATGGATTCTTTTATAGCAGCCGATAAAAAACAGGTGCAGATAAACGCAATACTGGAAACATTATATAAGCAACAAACGGATTTTTTAGAACCGGATTATGAAAAGCTTTTTTCGGTAATCCGCAACCGCATCACACAGCGCAGCCTGTTGGTATTGTTTGTTAATTTTGAATCGTTTGAAAGCTTTCAGCGGGTGTTGCCCTCTTTAAAGCACATGGCACATTATCATTTACTGCTGGTAGTGTTTTTTGAAAACACAGAAGTGCAAAAATTATCGGAGGGTAATGCCGCAACGCTTGAAGAAGTATATATAAAAACCATAGCCGATAAATACAGCTATGAAAAAAAGTTCATCGTTAAAGAGCTGCAAAAAAATGGAATCATTTCCATACTCAGCACACCTCAAAAACTAACAGTTAATACCATCAATAAATACCTGGAGTTAAAGCAACGCCAATCTATTTAAGGTTTTGAGCCTACATTTGCGTCCTTTTATTATGGAAAAACCGGTGAATATTTTTGAAGAAGGAAAAGTAGTATTGATTGATAAGCCATATGAGTGGACCTCATTTGACGTAGTGCGAAAAATTCGTTACCTCACCAAAACCAAGAAAGTAGGCCATGCCGGAACGCTTGATCCACTGGCTACCGGGTTGCTAATAATTTGCACCGGGAAGTTTACAAAAAAGATAAACGAATATATGGCGCAGCAAAAAGTATATACGGGCACTATCACGTTGGGTGCTACTACGCCTACTTACGATCTGGAAAGTATTCCTGAGAATTTTAAGCCGTATGAAGCAATTAATGCCGAAATGCTGCAAGCTGCTGCCATGGCTTTTACAGGAGAAATTTTACAAACGCCTCCAATTCATTCTGCTATAAAAAAAGAAGGCCAGCGTGCCTACGAACTGGCAAGGAAAGGAATTGACATTAAACTGGATGCCCGTCCGGTTACTATATCGTCTTTTGAAATTACGACTGTGGATTTACCACATGTTCATTTTAAAGTAGCTTGCTCCACCGGAACGTATATTAGAAGCCTGGCCAATGATTTTGGAGAAAAGCTTGGATGTGGCGCTTATTTAAGCAGCTTATGCCGAACACGCATCGGGAATTTTTTATTGGATGATGCACAAAGTATAGAGCAGTTTGAAACTTTCGCAAAAGACATTAGAAAGGATAATTAACACCCAACTGAAACTGGCCGTTGTACCACTTCCAGTTATAAAACCATTTGTTCTGTTTCGCTATAGTATCCGGGCTCGGATCTTTTGCTTTATAGGCATAATCAAGCCGTATTAAAAAAATACCGAAATCAATTCGTAAGCCGGTACCTACACCAATAGCAAGGTCTTTCCATAATTTAGCAAATCGGAACTCGCCACCCGGAAAGTCTGCATTCTCTCTCAAAAACCACACATTGCCCATATCGGCAAATAAGGCGCTGTTAATAGTAACCCCACTTATATCGGTAATAAAAAAACGATACTCATTATTCAGTTCCAGTTGAATGTCGCCAAACCGGTCTGGCGCTATGGTTTTACTAAATGATTTTATGGCCGAGCCGGGTCCCAGCCTGCGCAGCGCCCATGCACGCATGCTGTTGGCACCACCTGCAAAGTATTGTTTAAAAAAAGGCATGTACAAATCATTTCGGTTATGCGTAGACGGTAGTTCGTAACCTATACCGCTAAAAAAACGCCAGGCAAAAGCCGACCGGCGTATCTTATAAGTTTGCCTGAACTCTGCGTCCAGTTTTACAAAACGATATAGATTACTATCTAAAAATTTAGAACGGAATAAACCCGATATAAACCCTGAGCCCTCAATATTAAAACGGGCAAGATTGGTAATATTATTATGCGTTTTTGTAATAGCAAAGTTTACAATACCCGATGACACAAAGCCGGTATTGAAAATATATTTATACGACTGGTTGCTGTCAATTAATTGCTGTAACGAACTTCTTTTGGTTAAAAAAGAATATTCTATATTAGGAAAGCGGACGCCCAGTAATTTGTTTTTCCAGTTAAACTCATAACCCCAGGAGGAATTTAAAGTGGTAAGATTGAAATAATCAACCCGGTCTATATTGGAGAGGTTTAAAGCAAAAATGGTTTTAAAGTTTTCGATGCGTGACGGTACTTTAAAATAAGGGACAAGCCTTGGAAAAGAAATGGTGTGGCCCAGTGTGACTTGCTTTGTTTGGACCAGCCCCGAACCCGTTGAGCCGCCCAATTCGGTACCAAACCTGAAGTTGGTATTAGCCTGGTTAGCGCCTCTGACAAAGTTTCGGTTTTGCAGGCCGATATTAATTCCTATGCCCAGTAAACTGCCTTCGGTAAAAACGCTGCCCCAGTTTTGACTGCCTTCCAGGTTTGCATTGAACAAATACTTTTTAGCGGGTGTAAGGTTTACCACAAAATCTACGGTATCGGTAGAATCCCTGGGTATCTGGTCAATAGTAACCAACCTCCAGGCACCGAGGGAACTAAAGCGGTTCAGGGTTTTTAAATAAATGCGCTGGTCATACAAATCGCCATGATGCAAATGAATATTTTCAAATAAAACTTTAGGCTTAAATAAATTATGATAGGAAATGACCTTTACATTACCCTTTGTAGTGGTTTGGCCAATATAGTTAATAGTGTCTAAAGCAATATCCGGATATACGGTAACATTGCCGATATGGTATTGAATCAAATCAGCAGAATCGTTGTCGGCACGTAATGTAATTTGTACATCGGCTGTAGGATTTTCTCTTCTTTTTTGTAATTGCTGCAACTGTTGCGCCTGCTCAATAGGGTCAAGCGTGGGGCGCAACAATTCAATACCTACTGTATCCCACACAGCCAGTAACTGGTCTCTCGAAAAATTAAGATATCCATTGTTACGGTATATATCGGCAAGCCGGTCAAACTCAGAAGATATGAGTGGTTTGGCAAATGGGTCGCCTTTTTTTAATAGCGATTCTTTGTGATGCGCCATTGTTATTTTCTGTAAAGAATCCGGCAGGGTATAGCTTATTGAATCAAGGTGCACCAGCTTGCCGGGATGCACATTAAAATTCACTGTAGTGCGCAGTTCTTTACCTAAATATCCTTTTATCACTTTTAAAGAAGTATCGAACGTAATACTATCTCTATAATAACCGAGCGAGTTGAGCAAAGCCCGCATATAGGTTACCGAAAGTTGGGCGTTCACACTGTCATATACCGGCGGGTTTCGCAGGGTTTGAAATAAAACCAGTTTTTGTACTTTCCGTACCGCAATGCTGTCGTGTAATTGCTGCGTCAGCTTCGGAAGTAAATCTTTTTTCTCTGCGGTAGTAAATTTACCTTGCAGCTTAATATTGGTTTGATAGACAAACGGTTCGTTAACTGGATAATTTTTTATAGTAGTGCACGAAGCCAATATAAAAAGAAAAGCAACAAGCAGGTAGATGTAATACAAACGGCTGGATGTTGTAGTCTCAAAAAAAATCATATTGAATTACGGAGGCATGCTTAGTAAAAAAGAAATCAAAGATATTCAAAGTTTAGGCCATAAAAAAAACCGCGATGAACTTGGTTGTTTTTTGGCGGAAGGACCGAAGATGGTGGCAGAATTCATTCAATTGCTTCCGGAAAGTATTGTAAAAATATATGCGGTGCAGGAATGGATAAGGGAAAATGAAAGTAAATTGAAACAGCTGCCGGTACAGGAAATATCCCCTGTAGAGTTGGTGCGGCTTTCGCAAATGCAAACGCCGCACCAGGTACTTTGCATATTAAAGCAGTCTGATCATAAAGAGCCTGTTGTAAAAGATGCATTTAGCATTTACCTGGATGCGATACAGGACCCCGGTAATTTAGGAACTATTATACGCATTGCCGATTGGTTTGGCATCAACCAGGTTATTTGTACGCCGGGCTGCGCCGATTGCTATAATCCAAAAGTAGTGCAGGCATCTATGGCCAGCATTGCAAGGGTAAGTGTATTTTACGACGAAGCAGCCGCATGGCTAAAAAGCCAGACAGAAGTGGTATATGCTGCCGTATTAAATGGCAAACCTTTGTATGATTTTAAAAAGGCAACCTCCGGCATTTTGCTGATAGGTAATGAGTCAAGAGGCATCAGTAACGAATTGCTAAAGCTGGCTACAGAAAAGCTGACCATTCCAAAAAAAGGCAATGCCGAATCGCTCAACGCGGCTGTAGCTACGGGCATTATACTGTCGCACTTAATAGCTTAGTGAAAGCGGATGGCCTTAACCGGCTGTATTTTTCTTACAATAAAAGAGGGAATCAGCAATACCAGAAAAGAAACGAAAAGTGTTCCGGCGCCTACGGCTACTACCTGCCACCAAACAATTTTTACAGCCGCTTCCTTCATATAGTAGGCTTCTTCCTGCAGCTTTACAAAGCCGGTTTTCATTTGCAGCCATAGTATTGCCAATGAAAATACCGTTCCGGCTATGATGCCTGTAAGCGTAATAAATGCCGAATGGTTCAAAAAAATTTTTTGCACCACCCAGTTAGAAGCGCCCAGTGCTTTTAAAATGCCTATCATACGCAACCGCTCCAATACTAAAATAATAAGGCAGGTGATAAGATTAATAACTGCAATAATAATCATAATGGTAATTAAAATATTGCGGTTGGTGTTTTGGATGTTCAGCCAGTCGAATATATTCGGGTAGATTTCTTTTATCGTTTTTGTTTCCCACAGTTCAGGAAATAATTCGTCCCCAAAAATTTCATTGCTCACATCATCCATCTGGTTGTAATCCTTTAAAAAGATCTCATAGCCACCTATCTCATTAGGCTTCCAGTTATTTAAGCGTTGAATCAACTTTAAATCTCCAATAGCATAGGTTCTGTCATATTCATCTATGCCGGTTTTGTATATGCCCACTATGGACAATTTATCAGGCCGGTAAGATCCGTCCGGACGTATAAAATACACCAGCACTTTATCATTAAGTTTAAGATTTAGCTGGCTGGCTGTATAGGCCGACATTACTATTTCGCGTGCATAGGTACTGTCATTAAAATGTATCCACCGGCCTTGTTTTAAAAAAGAGGAGAGGTGTGCAAAGTTGTAAGCTGTGTCAATGCCTTTGAGCAATACGCCTTCCATTTCATCGGTGGTTTTTAAAATAGCATATTTAGTAGCAAAGGGATGAATGGATTGTACACCCGGTATATCATGAATGTCCTGCACCAGCGAATCTTTCTTTTCTATTGGGATGTCTTCGGCAATAGAAGCCCGCATCGGCTGGCGGTACTGCACATGAATATGCCCCCAAAAACTAAAAACCTTGCCGCTCACAATTTGTTGGAAACCATTTACCAGCGATAAGGTAATGATCATTACGGCCACGCTGATGGAAGTGGCTACTACGGATAAACGGATTATAAATCGTGAAAACGATTTTTGCTGATTAAAGGCAATGCGCCGGGCTATAAATGAAGAAACATTCACCACGCAAAGATGTAGGTTTTATGGGTATGCAAAATTTAAAATTGAATTTTAAGTTTGTATGTTTATACACATCTAAATAAAATGTGAAACGAAAGGTCGGCGGACAAGTTTAACCATCAAAATAGCATATGGTTCTACAAATAGCTTATTTTCATAGTTCTATGAAACAGATTTTATTTTTAGGGTCGCTACTTTTAATTTTATTTCATTCGGCTGCTGAAGCCCAATTAACCGATGCGGTATACAACCCGAAAATTCATACCATAAAATTGTACAAGGCGGGAGATCAAACCTCTTTCCCTTTTATTACTTTAAACTCCAGTGATGCCCTGGAACTGGACTTTGACGACCTGGATAATGATGTAAAAAATTACTATTACACCTTTGAGCTTTGCAACGCCGATTGGACGCCTAGTATGCTGCGCCCTTTTGAATACCTGAAAGGTTTTCAAAATGTTCGCATCACCAACTATAGAAATTCATCTATTGCATTTACACGCTATACACATTACCAGGCTGCCATTCCGGATCGTAATTGTATACCCATCCACTCCGGCAACTATTTATTAAAAGTTTTTTTAAACAGCGATACGAGTAATGTGGTATTTACCAAACGCATGGCAGTGGTGGACGCTAAAAGTTCAATAGCAGCGCAGGTGCTACAGCCATTTAACGCCCAGTGGTTTACTACCTATCAAAAATTGCAAATAGGCGTAACCACCAATAGCACCATCCAGGCTTTCAATCCGCAGGATATTAAAGTGGCTGTATTGCAAAACAACAACTGGAAAACAGCTTTATTTATTGACCGGCCCACCATATACCGGGGCAATTATTTAGAGTATAGTGATGAAGCGGTAACAGCTATGCCTGCCGGCAAAGAATGGCGCTGGATAGACCTGCGAAGTCTTAGGCTTAAAAGCGACCGGATGCAGCAAATAGAAGCCAAAGGTGATAGCACCTTTGTAACGGTAAAGCCCGATCCGTCCCGTGCGGGACAAACGTATGTGTACTACCGGGATTTGAACGGAAACTATACGGTGGAAACTTTAGAAAGTGTCAATCCTTTTTGGCAGGGCGATTACTGCTATGTCCGTTTCAGCTATTTTCCACCAAACAACAAAGCTTACGAAGGGCTGAACCTGTATTTATTTGGCGAACTGAACAACTTTGCTACCGATCAATCTTCGCTAATGACGTTTAACCCGGAGCGAGGCGCTTACGAAAAAACCCTATTTCTAAAACAGGGATATTATAATTATGAATATGTGACGCAGCCCCAGAACAATCCGCAGGCATATCCGGATGATAGCCAGACGGAGGGCAACTACTGGGGAACGGAGAACGCCTACACCATATTAGTATATTACCGTCCTTTTGGTGCTCGTGCCGATGAGTTGATTGGCTATACTAACTTAAACTCCATGTTGCAGCGGCCATAGTTCTGTAATTGATGTATGGTTGGCTGGTGAACAAAAAGATTTGGAGTTTCTTTAAAAAGATTTAGGGCTCAAACATGATTCGACAAATCAAAAACTTCCTATATTTGCAACGCAGGTCTTGCACGACCAGCTCCTGCTGAACTCCCCCAGGACCGGAAGGTAGCAAGGGTAGGCGGTTGTAGCGGTGCGATGCAAGTAGCCTGCATTTTTTTTGCCCATTTTTAAATGGGTTTTTTTATTATCCTTCAGGCACCTTGTATTTACTTTATATTTGCATACACCTATTTTTTAACTAAACTTCCCGGTGAGGGATGGAGGTTACCAATGAAATTTTTTATTGACACGGCAAATCTGGCTCAGATTAAAGAAGCAAACGAATTAGGCATACTTGATGGCGTTACTACCAATCCTTCTTTAATGGCAAAAGAAGGAATCAGGGGCGAAGAAGCGGTAGCACAGCATTACAAAACCATTTGTGAAATGGTAGACGGCGATATATCAGCCGAAGTACTTTCTACCGATTTTAATACTATTGTGGAAGAAGGTAAAAAGCTGGCGGCTATACACCCGAATATTGTGGTAAAAGTGCCGATGATTAAGGAAGGCGTTAAAGCAATCAAGTGGTTTACTGATAATGGCATACGAACCAATTGCACGCTGGTATTTTCTGCCGGACAGGCCATGTTGGCTGCAAAAGCAGGCGCAGCCTATGTCTCGCCTTTTATTGGTAGAATTGATGATACCGGTTGGGATGGTATGCTGCTGATTGAGCAGATCGCTAACATCTTTACATTACAAAACATAGATACCGAGATACTGGCAGCCTCTATCCGTAACCCGAACCATATTGTAAAAGCGGCAGAACTGGGGGCGCATGTGTGCACCTGCCCGCTGGAGTCAATATTAGGATTATTAAAGCACCCGTTAACAGATATTGGACTGGCTAAATTTTTAGAAGACGCTAAAAAGATGGCTGCTATTGTTGAAGATGATAAAAAACGCTAATTAACCAATATGGTTTTTAGATCGTTTGTTTCGCTTCTGTATGCTGCCGTTTAAAATATCTTCTTCAGTTTTTAAAGGCTCTGTAAAGGGCCTTTTTCTTATATAAATAGTTACCTGCTTCCATACGGCAGGGTTAGACTTTAGGGTGGCTTTTACATTTACGGTTTCTCCGGTATAGGTACTGTCAATAAATAAGTTGTTTCCCTGAAACCTGCCCGTATTTGCCGAAAGGATAATATCATTGGACGTAAGTGGTAGCCAACTGCCATCGGAATATTTGCCGTCAATATTGATATAATTATAAAATCCTTTTTTAAGGCTATCCGTATATAAGTGGAAAAATATACTGTCAATTTTTTGCCCGAAAGCCGCATGGCAGCTCATAAAAACCAGCAATAAAGAGGTAAACTTTTTTATCATGTGTTGATATAAACAGACAAGAAATCTGCCAAAAAGTTAATCCCTAAAAGCTTAATAAAGTCACAAAGCTTTTAATATGCCACCCAAAATTCTGTAATTACTTGCACTTCATATTAAGATTGCATTTAAAGAATATTGTTTACTTAAAAAATGTATGGTTTCTGTAAAAATTATAAAGTCAGCAGGATATTTGCAAATCACTATCAAACATGAAAAAAGTTTTTGAGATCGTTTTTTTAACGCTGGTAATGCACACAGCATTTGCGCAGCAACCTTTACATTCCGGCAAGTGGCGCGGGTTTTTGCACCGCGAGGATGGGAAAGATGTGGTTTTTAATTTTGAAGTGCTTTGGATGCAACGGCAACCCGTTTTTTTTGTAACCAATGCTTCAGAACGAATAAAAATTACGGATATTACTGTAAAAGAAGATTCTATACTTTTTAAAATGCCGGTATTTGAATCGGAATTTAAAGCGCAGATTTTATCAAAGGACAGTATAAGCGGCGTATGGATAAAAGGTACATCTGCCGCAAACCAGGTAATATCTTTCACCGCTACAGACCGCCAGCCCTATCGTTTTAAAACTACCGGCAATACGGCACAGAATATAAGTGGCAAATGGTCGGTTACATTTAAAAAAGACGGGTATACCAGCCCAGCCATAGCTGTATTTACTCAAAAAGGCCATCGGCTTACCGGCAGTTTTGTAACGCCTACGGGTGACGATCGGTTTTTAGAAGGAGTGGTCAATAAAGATTCCATATGGCTTTCTACTTTCGACGGTGTGCATGCACTTTTATTTACAGCGACTATAGCGAACAAAAAAATCAATGGAATGTATTACAGTGGCGCCAAAGGAAAGGAAAGTTGGACGGCTGTAAGAAACGATACGGCAACCCTGCCCGATATAGCGGCCATGCACTTAAAAGATAGCGGAAACAACCATTTGAATTTTACATTTTCGGACCTGGATGGTAAACCGGTTTCCATAAATGATACCAGGTTCAAGAACAAGGTAGTGGTTATTCAGCTTATGGGATCGTGGTGTCCAAACTGCCTGGATGAAACTGCATTTTTAAGCAACTGGTATAAGAAAAATCACCAGAGAGGCATCGAAGTTATTGGATTGGCTTATGAATATACTACCAACTTTGACCGTTCTCAAAAAAGCCTGCGTAAGTTTCAACAACGCTTTAACGTACCATACCCTATGCTGATTACCGGCGTATCTACTGCAGATTCTTTAAAAACAGAAAAAACACTGCCGCAATTAACTGATATCAAAACATTTCCTACTACTATTTTCTTAGGTAAAAACGGAACCGTTCAAAAAATAGAAACCGACTTTGCAGGACCGGGCACCGGCGAATATTACGAACGTTTTAAACAGGAATTTGATAATACTATTGACACTTTATTGAACGAACATTAAATAGTAATTGCCTGGTCATACGGATAGCTGAATACTGCTTTCAAGATTTCTTTTGGCAAAAAGTACACAAGGCTTATTTTTGCGGCCTGATTATGAAACCAGTTGTACATATCCATCATGCGCATCTTTACTGTAAACGGTAAGCCGCTGATGTATGTGTATATCAAAATAACTAAGGCTTACCGGGTGGTAAGCCTTTAATTTTTATTAAAATGAAGTTGAAAATTGCTATTCAAAAATCCGGCAGGTTGCACGATGATTCTATACAATTATTGAACGATTGTGGCTTAGGTATCCGCAACGGGCACAATCAGTTAAAAAGCAATGCCGACGCTTTTCCTGCAGAAGTGTATTTTTTACGCGATGATGATATTCCGCAATATGTAGAAGATGCAGTGGCTCATATTGGTATCGTGGGTGAAAACGTGTTGTTTGAAAAAGAAAAGTCGGTGGATATTGTAGAACATTTGGGTTTCGGAAAATGTCGCTTGTCCATAGCCGTTAAAAAAAGCGACGATTATACAGATGCCAACTTTCTACAGGGAAAAAGACTCGCTACCACTTATCCGGTTTTGACCCAAAAGTTTTTAGATCAAAATAATATCAAAGCAGATATCCATGAAATCAGCGGATCGGTAGAACTGGCTCCAGGCATAGGTTTGGCAGATGCGATATGCGACTTGGTGAGCAGTGGCTCCACGTTATTTATGAACGGCTTAAAAGAAGTGCAGCCCATTTTACAAAGCCAGGCGGTGTTGGTAAAGTCGAATCATTTAGACGAAGAACAGCAACAGTTACTGGACCAGTTATTGTTTCGCATACGGGCTGTAAAAAAGGCCCGAAGAAATAAATATGTACTATTAAATGCACCGAACCACGCACTGGAAAGTATTATCAAACTATTGCCTGGCATGAGGAGCCCTACGGTGGTGCCGCTTGCCGAAAGTGGCTGGAGTTCCGTACACAGTGTACTGGATGAAGATGAATTTTGGGAAAAAATTGACCAGTTAAAAAAAGCAGGTGCCGAAGGCATATTGGTGATACCTATTGAAAAAATGATTTTGTAAGCCATCGGCTTACAGATAATAAATGCAATTGTAAAAATGAAAATAGTTAAGAATCCGCCACGGGAAAAATGGAAGGCGTTGCTTCAAAGGCCATATCAGGATCATACGGCACTATATCAAACCGTGCAGGCAATATTGGAACAAGTAAAAAAGGACGGGGATTCGGCCATAAAAGAGTTGACACAAAAATTCGACGGTGTTTTATTGGATGGGCTACAAGTAACCGAAGAAGAAATTGCATCAGCCATAACACTGGTGCCGCAGGTTTTAAAGGAAGCAATTCAGCAGGCAAAAAATAATATTGAAAAATTTCATGAGGCGCAGTGGCAACAACCCAAGATAATAGAAACCATGCCTGGCGTGCAGTGCTGGCGTAAAAACGTGGGTGTTGAAAAAGTAGGCTTATATATACCGGGGGGTACTGCTCCTTTATTTTCTACTATACTAATGTTAGGAGTTCCGGCAGTGCTGGCAGGTTGTAAAGAAATTAGTTTATGTTCTCCATGCAATAAAAACGGCACTTTGCACCCTGCTATATTATATGCTGCTAACCTGGTGGGTATCCATAAAATTTTTAAAACAGGAGGGGCGCAGGCTATTGCGGCCATGGCTTTCGGTACAGAAACTATTCCGGCGGTATATAAAATATTCGGGCCGGGCAATCAATATGTGACAGCAGCAAAACAAATGGTGCAAATGCAGGGTGTAGCTATTGATATGCCGGCCGGGCCCAGCGAAGTATGTGTGCTGGCAGATGATACTGCGAACCCGGTTTATATTGCAGCCGATTTACTTTCGCAGGCAGAGCATGGTGCTGATAGCCAGGTAATTTTAATATGTACTTCAGAAACGGTTGTTGCGCAAACAATGAAAGAAGTGGAACTTCAGTTGTTAGCACTGCCCAGGAAAAATATTGCACAAAAAGCGCTGGACAATAGCACGGCCATTATAGTGAGTAACCTGTTGGAAGGTATTGATCTGGTAAATGAATATGCTGCAGAACATTTAATTATTTGTTGTCAGTATGCCGATTCGGTAGCTGAACAAATAACGGCTGCTGGTTCCGTATTTATTGGCAATTATTCTACGGAGAGCGCCGGCGATTATGCCAGTGGTACTAATCATACGCTACCTACCAATGCGTTTGCCCGGGCTTATAGCGGCGTTAGTATTGATAGCTTTATCAAAAAGATAACCTTCCAGAAATTATCGCAGGAGGGTTTGAGAAATATTAGCGAAACGGTTATTGCTATGGCTGAAGCGGAAGGCTTGCAGGCGCACGCCAATGCAGTTAAAGTGCGAATGGCTGAATAGCGATTAAAAGAGTATGCGTCTTTTAAATGATGATAATTTTTGTTTACAGGAAATAAAATTGATCATTGATAATAATAGATACCGATGTTTAATTTAGATAGATTGGTTCGTGAAAATATTAAAAAGTTAACCCCCTATTCATCGGCACGCGACGAATTTAAAGGAGAGGCCAGCGTGTTTTTAGATGCAAATGAAAACAGCTATGGATCGCCATTAACCAAATGGTATAACCGGTATCCCGACCCTTTACAATGGGAAGTAAAAAAGAAAATCAGCACTATAAAAGGAGTAGAAGCTGAAAGCATATTACTGGGCAATGGAAGCGACGAATGCATTGATCTGCTGATACGGGCTTTTTGTGAGCCGGCTTTAGATCAGGTTATTATTTGTCCGCCTACCTATGGTATGTACGAGGTGTATGCCCATATCAATAATGTGGCAGTAAAAGCAGTTCCTTTAACACCGCAGTTTCAAATAGACCTGGAAGCACTGGAAGATGCGATTACCGCAAATACTAAACTTATATTTTTATGTTCTCCCAACAACCCAACCGCTAACAGCCTGGCACGCGAAGATGTAGAACTGGTATTAAATAATTTTGATGGGCTGGTAGTGCTGGATGAAGCCTATATCAATTTTAGCCGCCAACGGTCTTTTGTGCCGGAGCTGATAGAATATCCCAATTTGGTAGTGATGCAAACCTTTTCAAAGGCCTGGGGATTGGCAGCCCTGCGATTGGGAATGACATTTGCTTCTAAAGAAATCATACAAGTTTTAAATAAAATAAAACCGCCCTATAACATCAATCAGGTAACGCAGGAACTGGTGCTGACCGCGTTAAACAACCTGGAAGAAGTGAATAGCATGATTGTGGAAATAGTAAAAGAAAGAGAACAACTGGCTATTGATTTAAAAAATTTGAATTTTGTACTGGAAGTTTATCCTTCGGATGCCAACTTCTTATTAGTAAAAGTGCAGGATGCAAGAGGGGTTTACAATTATTTAAAAGAAAAAGGCATTGTAGTGCGTAACCGGAGCAACGTGATTTTGTGCGAAGGGTGTATCCGCATCACCATTGGAACAGAAGCGGAAAACAAGGTGCTGATGAACGCCTTAAAACAATATTCAACGTAGGACGTTAATTATAATATTGAAAAAACAAACTAATAATATGAATCGTTTTCTTCACAAATTAATAGGTCTCTTTTTTTGCTTAAGTGTAGCAGCTTTCCCGGCGCATGCTACTGATGCTGATACTACAATAAAATCAGCCAACATAAAGTCGTATAACTCAGATAATGGTGGGCTTCAACTTCCGGAAGGGTTTAGTTCTACCATATTTGCTGATGGATTGGGAAGATCGCGGCATATAGCGGTAAACAGTAACGGGGATGTATATGTGAAACTTGATAAATTAAAAGATGGACATGGTATCATCCGGCTACGCGATACCAATGGCGATGGAAAAGCAGATGGTACCAAAGGTTTTGGCAACTATACCGGCACTGGTATCGCTATTAAAAACGGATACCTCTATGCATCATCCAATACTACTGTTTACCGGTATAAATTGGATAGC
>JAICHT010000016.1 GCA_025924755.1 Chitinophagaceae bacterium
AAGAGATTAAGAAAGAACCGTCATAAAAAAAGAAAATAACAGGTTCTGACAAACATATTACCGGGAAGCTTTTAGCCTCCCGGTAATAATGTTATTACTGCTTGCTACATACCGTTTGCACCCACTCATACTACTGCTCCTTCAATTTTCATGGCTAGGATACTACAGCAATCCGGTATAAGGCGTAGCAGCTAGCAATGCCACAATAAGTACGTTTATAAAGATGGAGTAATGTGAACAAAGAATTAATTATTAATGCAGCTGCGCAAGGCGTAGACATCGCATTATTAGAAGATAAAAAGCTGGTAGAGTTACATAGCGAAAAAACCGATGCCCGTTTTGCAGTTGGCGATTTGTATTTAGGTAAAGTAAAAAAGTTAATACCAGGCCTCAATGCCGCATTTGTAGATGTAGGATTTGAGAAAGATGCTTTTTTACACTATACCGATCTAAGTCCATATGCAAAATCGCTGTTAAAATTTACCCAGCAGGCTATTAACGATAAAACACCTGGTGGGTTCGACTTTTCTCAATTTGAGATAGAACCCGAGATTATAAAAACCGGTAAAATCAATGAAGTATTAAGCGGAAAGCCTAATATATTGGTTCAAATTCTTAAAGAACCAATTGCAGCTAAAGGACCGCGGTTAAGTTGTGAAATTTCTTTACCGGGCCGCTTTGTGGTATTAACTCCTTTTAATGATATTGTAGCGGTTTCCCGAAAAATTCATTCGGCCGAAGAACGAAAGCGGTTGCAGCGTATTGTAGAATCCATTAAGCAAAAAAATTTCGGTGTAATAGTACGCACTGCGGCTGAAGGAAAAAATACCGCGGAACTGCATGAAGATTTGACAGAACTGATGGATACCTGGAAAGTGATTCAAAAAAATTTAATCGGTGCTACGGCTCCTACTAAAATTTTAAGCGAGCAAACTAAAACTACCAGTATTTTACGCGATCTACTGAATGAAGATTTCAATAAAATAGTTACGAACGACAAAGGTATTTATACGGATGCTAAAAGTTACATCCAGCGCATTGCACCCGAAAAAGCAGATATCGTAACGTTTCATCAAAATGGCTCGCCCATATTTGACCAGTTTGGTATTACAAAGCAGGTAAAAGCTTCGTTTGGTAAAACTGTAAACCTTGATAGCGGCGCCTATTTGATCATTGAGCATACGGAGGCGTTGCACGTAATTGATGTAAACAGCGGCTACAAAAGTGTAAGCAATAACCAGGAGCAAAATGCTCTGGAAACTAACCTGGAGGCGGCTGAAGAAATTGCACGGCAGTTGCGCCTGCGGGATATTGGCGGCATTATAGTGGTAGATTTTATTGATATGAAGCTACCGGATAACAAACGCAGGCTGGTAGATGCGATGGACGAATTTATGAAGCCTGACAGGGCAAAACATGCGGTGCTTCCGATATCTAAGTTTGGGTTAATGCAGATAACCCGCCAGCGTATGAAGCCGGAGATGAAAATCAATACACAGGAAGTATGTCCCAGTTGCCATGGCACCGGTAAAATATCCTCTACTTTAATTTTGGAGGATGATATTGAAAAAAACCTGAATTACTTAATTACGCATAAGCATAGTAATCTTACCATTGCTATCAATCCTATTGTATATGCTTATTTAACCAAGGGATGGCTATGGTCGAAGGTGGCAAAATGGAGAAGAAAATTCAAGCAAAACATTATTGTAAAACCCGATAACAACTATTACTTAACCGAATTTCATTTTTTTGATTCTGACGGAGAAGAAATAAAACTTTAGAATATTGCACCCGCTTTAAATTAAGAAGCCCTTCTGATTGCAGAAGGGCTTCTTAATTTTATAGGCTGATTGCTTTAATACCCTTCATTTTGGGTAAGGTTAGGGTTGGCAACAATTTCTCTTTTTGGAATAGGAAAGATCAGTTTAGGAGAGTTCCATGGCAGGTTAGCCACACTTCCTTTTGTTCTTTTAATATCATCTAAAGAAAAACCTTCAAAAGCCAGTTCCAACTTACGTTCAGTTAGAATCTTATCAAGTGTTAAATCGCCAGCTGAATAAGATGGCAAGCCAGCCCTGTTGCGTATACGGTTGATATCATTAACAGGTGTATCGCCTACAGATGTGCCTAATCTAAAATTAGATTCCGCACGTATCAAATACATCTCTGCTACACGAATGGTGTGCACATTGCCATACAGTTCTTCAAACTTGCTGGTATATACAGAGCCATTATCAGTATAAAAGAATTGGCCTCGTACATCATTCGGATCATACATATTAAGCGCAGCAGCATTTATCTGGATGTCACCTCTTTGAGCGGAAGAGTAAAATTCGTTAAAGCCCTGTGTGCCGGAAGTGCTGGTAACCTGTATTGCGAAAATATCTTCTTTGGAGTTGGTTACTCCAAATGCATCGGCATAATTAGCTTCCAGGGTTGCACCACTGTTATCTATTGCATTAGTGGCAGCTTGGGCCGCATTGGCATAGTCACCTTGTTGCAAATATATCCTGGCCAATATAGCTTCTGCTGCTGCTTTAGTAGCATAGGTGCCATTGGAAGTTGGCAAGTTAGCTTCCGCATTCTTTAAATCTGTGATTGCCTGTTGGTACACCTCTGCAACGGTATTCCTTTTTACTTTGCTTGCTTCAGTAATACTGGTGGTAGGTGTTAGGATAATGGGCACTCCAGGGTTGGCAGTGGGGTCGCCATCATTCCATGCTTTTGCAAACAATTTTACCAGTTCAAAGTAAGAGGCGCCTCTTATAAATTCGGCTTCGCCAATTACCCGTGCTGAATCTCTGGCATCCACAGCGCTTGCAGCGCTTATAACATTATTTACATCGTTAATAGCTCTATAGCCGGACAACCAAACATTTGCTACAAAGCTATTATCAATGGGTATGCTTTTATTATTTATCTGCGTTAGCTGCTGATAAGTTCCTGACCAGTTCATCTCATTGACGTTAGCCAGTAAATCAGCCTCCATAAAGGGCCTGCCGCCATAAAAGTCGGCTACGCCAAAGTCGGCATACGAGCCAATCAGGGCTGCTTTTACATCATTACTGGTTTTAAGGGCCGTGCTTGCATCTACACTTCCGGTAGGTACGGTATCCAGTTCTTTATTACAGCTTACAGCCGCAGCAATAACCGTTGAACAAATGAGTGCTTTTATAAATTTATTTTTCATTATTCAGTACTAATTGAAATTAAAAATTTTTACAGGCCAATGTTTACGCCAAAAACAATACTCTTTATTTGTGGAGCAGAATAAAAGTCTACTCCCTGATTGATGTTTGAAGCCTGATAATCGGCATTCACTTCGGGATCCCAACCTTTGTAATTGGTGATGGTAAACAGGTTCAACGCTCTTGCATATACTCTTATTCTATCTACTCTTATCTTTTTTATTAAAGAAGCAGGAAGGTTATATCCTAATGTTACAGACTTTACACGCAGGTAAGAACCATCGGTAATATAACGGCTGGAGGGGTCAGTTCCATTAGCATAAAACAACCTTGCTTCCGGTACATTAGTAATATCACCGGGGTTTTTCCATGCTTTTAACTGGTCAACAGTTTGGTTATCAAATCCGTTGCTACCGCTGGCTGACATATACTGACCGCCTCCCAGGTAAATTTGATTGCCCTGTATACCTTGGATCAGCACATCCAGATCAATGCCTCTGTAGGTAACCGTATTGCTAAATCCATAAATGAACTTAGGGTTTGGATTACCAATTACCACATCTTGTGCGGCATTGTAATCATTAGTAGTAGTACGGTCTCTTGTGCCATCTGCTTTTAAGGTATTGGTGTAATATAAAGCATCACCGTTTTTAGGGTCAGCACCAGCAAATTCTCTCGCTACAAATACACCCAGTGGTTGTCCTTCCATTGCTTTATTAACACTGCTGCCTAAAAGCTGCCCGCCAAGGTTGGTGATTTTATTTCTGTTGGCGCTAAAGTTAATATTAGTGGTCCATCTAAAGTTTTTAGAAGCAATATTGGTAGTATTAAGGCTGATCTCAATACCCTTATTGGTAAGGTTACCTATATTGGCATATTGGGTGGCAAAACCTGATGTACCCGGAACCTGCTGATTTAACAATAAGTCTTTAGTATCTCTTTTGTATACATCTACTTCCAGGCTTACGCGGTTTTTAAATATACTGGTTTCCAAACCTAAATCTGATCCCAACGTAGTTTCCCATTTTAAGTTTGGATTGGCTAACTGGGTAGGTATTTGTCCGGGAGCACCACCATAAGCTCCGGTACCGGAGTACAAGCCTCTTGCTGCAAAATCGGGTATCCTGTCATTTCCATTAGCTCCATAGCTTGCTTTCAATTTTAAAAGACTGAGCCATTGTACATTGCTTAAGAAATCTTCTTGTGAGATGATCCAACCTACAGATGCAGCGGGGAAGAAGCCATATTTGTTATTAACCCCGAATCTTGACGAACCATCAACCCTGCCACTTAAGGCCAACAGGTATTTGTCGTTGAATTTATAATTGGCTCTTAAAAAGTAGGATAATAAGCTGTTTTCGGTAGAGCTGGAGCTTGCGGTAGTTTTTGTAGCACCGGCACTCAGCTTTTGATAAGCATCGCTTGGGAAGCCGTTTGCCGCTGTTTGAGAGGCTGTAGTCCTGTTTTTTTGAAAGGCCATACCGCCTGTTACATCAATATTGTGCAGCTCATTAAAGGTGGTAGTATAATGGAAATAATTATTAGTTGTAAGGTTTAATGCCTGTGTAGTATAATAGAAGCCACTTCCATTAGGCACACCGGTATTGCGGGCCGTTAATGCGCCATAATAGCCTTCTTCATTTTGATTTAGCTGGTCTATACCTACTTCACTTCTAAAAGTAAATCCCTTAGCAATGTTCACATTACCATATACATTACCTAGTGTTCTATTTACAAGGGTTTTGTACGTAGAATTTTGAACGCTCAGCAAAGGATTGTAGTAAACAGGAAAATTGGTATTAGGATTTCCAGTATTTAAATCCAAAGAGCCACTTAATAAGCCTGTGCGTGGATCAATTAATGGAGTAATAGGCGATAAGGCTACTATTTGCAAAGGAGTAGAAAACTCATCGTCGTTGGATAAGCGATCATTTTGCGAACGGGCATAGCTCATATTCATACCAAAGGACAACCAGTTATTTACCTGCTGATCGAGGTTTAACCGGGCACTGTAACGCTTATAGGCGTTTTTAACAAGTATGCCTTTTTGATCTAAATACTGACCGGAAGCATAGTACTTCGTCTTGTCCGTACCCCCGGAGATATTTAAATCATATTGCGATAAAGGGGCATCCTGGAAAGCCTGGTCTTGCCAGTTGGTATTTACTTTACCGGTTTGCCAGTCAGTATTACCGGCCGAGTACCTGGTAAAACGGCTATCTACATATGACTTATAATCATCCAATGCATCCTGCAGGGTGGAATAGTAGCCTGCAGCTAAGTCCTGCTTAGCTGCACCAACACCAGCTTGATGAAAGAAATCAACATACTGCTGCGCGTTTAAAAACTGCATTTTATGCGTCGGTTTTTGAAATCCGGTATAGTAATTAAAATCGACTTTTGAAGTACCGGCTCTTCCTTTTTTGGTAGTAATCATCACTACACCATTAGAGCCCTGAGAGCCGTAAATGGCCGTTGCAGAAGCATCTTTCAATATGTCGATAGACTCAATATCATTCATATTCAGATCGGCTAATGCATCTGTAGCTGCGCCATTATTAGACAAACTTCCAGATACTACAGGTATACCATCAATTACATAAAGTGGCTCATTACCAGCTGTTACAGAAGAAGCACCGCGTATGCGGATATTGATACCTTGGCCCAACTTACCATTTTGTTGTTGTACCAATACGCCGGCTGCTCTGCCCTGGATGGCAGTTTCAAAACTGGTGGCAGGTGTATTGTTTACATCCCTTGCGCCTACCTTGGTTACCGAACCGGTTACATCTCTTTTAGAACGGGTTCCATAACCCACTACCACCACTTCATTTAAAGTGCTTTCTCCGGGTGCCAGCCTTATGGCTAATGGGCCGGAAGAGGCTGCCACTTCTGTAGGTTTATATCCTACATAGCTGATTATCAGCCGGGCATTTTGTGGCGCACTTAAGCTAAATGATCCATCTTCTGCCGAAACAGTAGAAAGGTTGGTGTTATTTCGTACGGATATTGTAGCTCCGCTTACAGGTTGACCAGTCTTATCATCAACCACACGACCAGTAATTTTAGTCTGTGCCCATAAGAATTGTACAGAAAACAATAATCCCATGAGTAGCAGCTTCGATTTCAATTTTCTCATTAATAAAATGTTTTAGAATAGGACAAAAATATAGTTATATACTATTCTAAAGACAAAAAACCATACAAATAGCTGCATGGTTTCTACTTTTTTGATATATGAAAAAAATTAATTTCTATTTCTGCCCGATAAAAAGATCATGATATATTGAAATAATGTAACTACTGCTGCCATGGCTGCTACCACATAAGTCATTGCTGCCCAGGTAAGTGCGTTTTTGGCCTTTGGAAATTCAGAAGCATTGGTCACATTGGTGGTCTTTAACCATGCCAAAGCCCGGCGGCTTGCATCAAACTCTACAGGTAGTGTAATTAATGTAAATAATACGGTTACTGCCAGTAAGCCAATACCTACCAACAATACGGTTGGGTTGCCGGAATAAGCCATAAAGATGCCTATTAGTAAAACCCAGTTTATAAGCCCGGAGCTAAACTGAACCACTGGTACTAAACTGCTGCGTAATTTAAGCCAGGCATAGGCGTGGGCGTGCTGTACGGCATGTCCGGTTTCGTGGGCAGCTATAGCGGCAGAAGCCACACTGTAATTTTGAAAAACTTCAGGGCTGAGGTTTATAGTTTTGGTGAGTGGGTTATAATTGTCAGTAAGAAAGCCATCAACCGAAACTACCTGTACATCATAAATTCCATTTTCACGAAGCATTTTTTCAGCTACTTCTTTACCGCTAAGCCGGGCAGCCAAAGGAATTTTGCTGTAAGCAGCAAAACGCCTTTTAAGAATAGAAGATACCAGTATGCTGATACCTACAAAGATCAACGAGACGAACATGATAGATGGTGTCATCTTTAAAACGGTATTTTATATGTGTTAGAGAGCATCAAATCTATAACCAAAACTTATAATTCAATCAATTTTAAGGCTGCTTTTAGAACTTTGCTACTAGTTTGTCATAAATTTTATTGATGGGCTTATTAACGTGACAGTTTAGCAGGCAAAGAATTTTAATAAGGGAGATAACTAGTCAATTAAATGATTGATTATCATTAAGTTATTTTAAGGCACATAGGTGGCAGTAATGGTTAAAATGGTCTAAAAGTTATCAACATGGGCAAAAAATAATTTTGTAATGTTAGGCAGATTTGTAATTTAGTGCTAGAATTTAATGGGTTAGTAAGTAAGGGGGCCGGTCGTCAGATCGGCCCTTTTTATGCAAATTATTTTCTTCGTTAAACTTTTTATTTCTACTGCAGATTGAGATTTTTTTCAGCTACTTTACAACTTATTTCAATTCATGTCAAAAACTAAAACTGCCTTTTTTTGTCAAAATTGTGGTTACGAAAGTGCAAAGTGGTTAGACAAATGTCCGGGCTGCCAGCAATGGAATACGTTTGTAGAAGAACTCATTCAGAAAGAAGATAAAAATGCTAATGACTGGCAGCAATATTCCGGCGAAGCAAAAGGTAAAAAAACGCGTTCGTTAAATGATATCAAAGCAAAAGAAGTTCCCCGCCTTATTACAATAGACCAGGAATTAAACCGCGTATTAGGTGGTGGCATCGTACCTGGAAGCATCGTGTTGGTTGCAGGCGAACCAGGCATTGGAAAATCTACTTTGTTTTTACAAATGGGTTTGCAATTGCTAAATACAACGGTACTATATATTAGTGGTGAGGAAAGCGAACAGCAAATAAAAATGAGAGCTGACCGCCTCGGGATGAAAAATGAAAATTTTTATTTGCTCACGGAAACATCTACACAAACCATTTTCGGAGAAGTAAAAAAGTTAAAGCCCGAGTTGATAATTGTAGATTCCATTCAAACCTTGCAATCGCCTTTTATTGAATCTTCATCCGGAAGTGTATCGCAAATAAGAGAATGTGCCGCGGAGTTTCAACAATTTGCCAAAGAAACAAATACGCCGGTTTTTTTAATAGGCCATATCACTAAAGAAGGCAGCATTGCGGGGCCCAAAATTTTAGAGCATATGGTAGATACGGTTTTGCAATTTGAAGGAGACCGGCATTACGCGTATCGCATTCTTCGCACCCTGAAAAACCGCTTTGGCAGTACAGCCGAATTAGGAATTTACCAAATGAATGATACCGGTATGAGCCCGGTACTGAACCCAAGTGAAATATTAATCACGCAAAAAGAAGATCAGTTAAGTGGAGTAGCTATTGCGGCCACTATCGAAGGCCAGCGACCGCTTTTGATTGAAACGCAGGCGCTGGTTACCCAATCGGTATACGGCACGCCGCAGCGTACTGCAAGTGGATTTGATTTGCGGCGGCTGCAATTGTTGTTGGCCGTATTGGAAAAACGCGGTGGTTTTCATTTTGGTGTAAAAGACGTATTCCTCAATATTGCCGGCGGATTAAAAGTAGAAGATCCTTCCATTGATTTAGCGGTGTTATGTGCATTGCTTTCTTCTTACGAAGACGTAGCAGTACCGCATAATATCTGCTTTGCCGGAGAAGTGGGATTGAGCGGTGAAGTAAGAGCCGTGAACCGCATTGAGCAACGGATTGCGGAGGCAGAAAAGTTGGGTTTTGAAAAAATAATTGTTTCCAAATACAATCAAAAGGGATTGGCAAAACGCCGCTTTAATATAGAAGTGATTACAATGAGCCGCGTGGATGAAGTGTACCGCCAGTTGTTTCAATAACCACATTACTTTACTTTTCCACTATTATATAAATGCATTTTTTAAAAGACATACAGGAATCTATATTGCACCTGGCATTTCCCCATACATGCGCCGGATGCGGTAATGATGTGCTGGAAAAAGAAAGCAGCTTATGTCTTCATTGTATTTCATTGCTACCCGAAACAGGCTTTCATTTATATAGTCCTAACCCGGCAGAAAAAATATTTGTTGGACGCCTGCCCATAACATTTGCAACAGCGCAATATTATTTTACCAAACAATCTTTAATGCAGCGGTTAATACATGCATTTAAATATCGTGGCAATAAAGAACTGGGTATTTTTTTAGGTGAGATGATGGGACGAGATTTTTTGCAATCCGGTAAATTCTCCAATATAGAAGCATTAGTACCGCTACCGTTGTTTCCGGTAAAAGAAAGAAAGCGTGGCTACAACCAGGCGGCCCTGCTGTGTAAAGGAATAGCATCCGTATTACACCTGCCTGTTTTAAACAATGTAATAATACGAACACAGGGCACCGAATCGCAAACAAAGAAAAACCGCGTGGAGAGATGGCAAAATATTGAAGGCCGCTTTGAATTAGTTAATGAAAGGTTGATTGCTAATAAACACATCTTATTGGTAGATGATGTAATTACTACCGGCGCTACCCTGGAGGCTTGCGGAAGCGAACTATTAAAAGCAGCAAACGTTCAATTAAGTATTGCGGCTCTTTGTTTTTCATCGGGCTAACTGTATTTTTATCATCAATCTATATCGTTTTGAAAATCGTTCTATTTTTTATATTGGCTTTCGTTCTTTTTTCCTGCCATAAAGAATCATTCACCAGTAATGCAGATGCGCCATTAATACCTACGGTAGATACGTTGCGTTTTGATACGGTATTTACAACCACCGGTTCCATTACTCAATCATTCAAAATCCTAAACAATAATTCCGATGGCATTCATATCAGTTCGGTAAAATTAGCGGGCGGCGCTGCATCGCCTTTTCAAATAAATGTAGGCGGACAATCCGGTATTCAAATTAACAATTTTGATATCAGCAAAAACGACAGTGCTTATGTGTTTGTTTCAGTGCATATCAATCCTACTTTAGTTAATACACCATTTATAGTAAGGGACAGTATTGAAATAACCTATAATGGAAATACAAGCAAGGTGCAATTGGAAGCATATGGGCAGAATGCGCACTTTTTCAGAAACCGTGTTGTGTCCTCTGATGAAACATGGCAGTCGGGGTTGCCATATATAATTTTAGGTAAGTTGACGGTAGATGCGTTGGCGCAATTAACAATTGAAAAAGGCTGTAAAATATATGTGCATGCCGATGCGCCGATCATCATTAACGGAACCTTGCAGGTAAATGGCGAAAAGTGGGACAGTACTAAAGTGGTATTTACCGGCGATCGGTTAGATGATCCATATAATGGTTTTCCGGCAAGCTGGCCGGGTATTGTTTTTACAGGTAGCAGCAATAACAATACAATACAATATGGAGTAATAAAAAATGCTTACCAGGCAATAGCAGTACAAAACCCAAGCGCCACAGCTCATCCCAAACTGGTACTAAAGCAAACAGAAATTTCAAATGCTTATGACGTAGGCTTGTTAGGCATTAATTCCAGTATTCAAGCTGAAAATGTATTGGTAAGCAATTGCGGTAAAAACGTGGTATTAACCGGAGGTAACTATCATTTTACCCATTGTACCGTAGCATCATATGCCAATAGTTTGCTGCAGCATAAAGACCCGGTGCTGTTTGTAAGCAATGCCTTCAATCAAAATACGGCAGTAAGCAATCTGAACGCCGTGTTTCAAAACTGCATTTTTTGGGGCGAGGGTAATACATTGGTAACGGATGAAGCTGTTGTAGCCAATGTAGGCGGCACTTCATTTTCCGTATTGTTTGATCATGTGCTGTGGAAGATGAAAAACATTCCTTCCGATGCGGTAATGAAAGACACGATCAACAACCAGCTACCACTTTTTGACAGTATCAACACTGCTAAAAATTATTACAACTTCCGGCTTAAAGAAAATTCTCCGGCACTTAATACAGGCACTGCTACCCAGGTACTTATAGACCTGGACGGCAATCCACGGCCGGTAGGCCTGCCCGATTTAGGCTGCTATGAAAAGCAATAAGCGCAACGCTTCAAACTTAATTAAACCATAAACGGGTAAACTTTTTTATCTTTATATTGTTGGTTCATTACAATTAATTTTTAAAATATGAAACTAATATTAATGGCAATGGTAATGTCTGTTATGTTTTCAGGCAGTCCTATATACAATTTTAAAGTGCCAGGCTTAACCGGCGGCACTATTGACTTTTCAAAGTTCAAAGGCAAAAAAATTATGATTGTCAATACCGCTTCCAAATGTGGCAATACGCCGCAGTATGAGCAGTTGGAAGAATTATCTAAAAAATATAAGGACAAACTGGTGATCGTCGGTTTTCCGGCTAATAATTTTGGCGGGCAGGAACCCGGCACCAATACGGAGATCCAGGAATTTTGTAAAAAGAATTATGGCGTAACTTTTCCAATGGCCGAAAAGGTTTCGGTGAAAGGTGATGATATAGCACCTATTTATAAATACCTGGTAAGTGAGGCCGAGAAAAAAGGTTTTGATGATCCGATTAAATGGAACTTTACTAAATTTTTATTAGATGAAAAGGGAAATCTGATTACCGTCATTTTCAACAAAACCAACCCTATGAGCGAAGAAGTGCTGAAGTATTTAAACTAATATTCAGAAAGAAATAAAATTTTTAATTATAAGCTGGCTTACAATAAGTCAGCTTTTTTATTTTCCTTTACAGCCCTTGTAAAATAGGATTAATAC
The DNA here is from genome assembly GCA_025924755.1 of Chitinophagaceae bacterium. Taxonomy (GTDB): domain Bacteria; phylum Bacteroidota; class Bacteroidia; order Chitinophagales; family Chitinophagaceae; genus Flavisolibacter. Next base: position 11,805 of record JAICHT010000016.1, read on the forward strand.
CGTTTGTGGAATGCAGTTTAAAGATGTGATTGGCCAGGCAGCAGTAAAGCAGCAGTTAATAAATATGGTGCGGCAAAACCGGTTAAGCCATGCGTTGCTTTTTTTAGGGAAAGAAGGCAGCGGCGACCTGGCGCTAGCGCTGGCTTTTGCGCAATATATCAGTTTGCTGCCTGTTTATAATAAACACAGTGGCGAAGCGTCGCTCTTTGGCGAAGTCGCTCCTAATATCGAAATAAAATTACCGGCTACGCCGCAGGAGGCAGATGCCTGGATGGAAAAGCAGCCTTCTTTTTTAAAAGCACAGCAACTGGTGCATCCCGATATGCATTTTTCTTACCCGGTTATTCCAAAAAAACCCGGTGATAAACCAGTGAGTTCGGACTATATAACAGATTGGCGGGAGTTTATCCAGAATTACCCATATGGCAATGTGTACGATTGGCTGCAGGCCATTAATGCAGAAAACAAACAGGGGAATATAACGGCAGAAGAATGCAATGATATCATTCGCAAGCTAAGCCTCAAAAGCTTTGAAAGCGGCTATAAAACACTGGTGATGTGGCGACCTGAATACTTGGGAAAAGAAGGAAATAAATTATTAAAACTTATTGAAGAGCCGCCACCCGATACCTTATTTATTTTAGTAGCCGAAAACGAATCGGCCATATTATCCACCATATTATCCCGCTGCCAATTAGTAAAAGTGCCGGCCCTGGAAGCCACCGATATTGAGCAGGCGCTACTTACAAAAAACAATTGCAGCGGAGAGAAAGCCAAACAATTGGCCAATGTAAGTGAGGGCAACTACCGCGAAGCCTTGCATATGGCCCGCAATGCCGATGAAGATTTTCATGCCTTGCTGCGAGAATGGATGAACGTAACCCTAAAAGCGCAGCCGGTGGGCCAGGTAAAAAGTATAGAAGAAATAGCCCGGCTGGGCCGCGAAAAGCAAAAACAGTTTTTACGATATTTTAATCATTTACTGGAAGATGCCATACGGCTGCAGGTATTGGAAGGCGCAGCCAAAGAAAACCTGTTGTCGGCTATGTCGGCCAGTGAGCAGGCCTTTGCACAAAACTTAAACAAAGTAGCCAGTTTAGAAAAACAGCAGGCCATTGTGCAGGAAATAGATAAAGCTGCCTATTATATTGAGCGCAATGCCAATGCTAAAATGCTGTTTCATGCACTAACCATTAAGATATTCCATATTGTTAAAAACAACGTGGTGATTGAAGCATAACAGCAGTTGACACTGGCTGCAATAAAAAAATTATATTTGCACATGCCTCAGTAAGAGGTTGTAGCTGGCTGGAGGAGTGGGGTAATAATTTGTGTATTCCATTTTGATATATTTTGTACCGTGTTTAAACTCAACGATGCTGCAATAAATGATGCTTATACGCTAAGAATAACAAGGTGTGAACAGAAAAGCAGGTGATAGTAAATTCTTTTCTTTTACCCTTCCAACTCTTGGCTGCGAATCGTTCTGCACGATGCAGTGAGTGACACAACAGGCGCTGAATAATACTACCACAGCCGGTTACCAAACAATATTTCTTAAAAGATAATTTAAAAATAAGTATGGGTTGTGGTAATTGTGGAACCGGTACGCCTAATGGCTGCAAAAGCAATGGCAGTTGCGGCACTAACAGTTGTAACCGGATGAATGCATATGACTGGCTGGTGAACCTGCCGATAAGTGATGCAGAAAGTGCCTGCCGGGTAATTGAAGTAACGTTTAACCAGGGAAGCCGGAAAGAATTTTATAGAAACAGCACCTTGCAGCTTTTTGAGAAAGGAGATTGGATTGCGGTAGAAGGAGTATCCGGTTTTGATGTAGGCGAGGTATCCTTAACCGGCGAGGTGGTACGCCTGCAAATGAAGAAAAAAGGCGTGGATGAATTTAACAGTGAAATGAAACGCATATTGCGGCCGGCTACCGACCGCGATTTGGAACTGTATCATCAAAACAAAGACAGGGAAAAGGAAGCTTTGATACGTACCCGCGCTATCACCCGCCAACTCAATCTTAATATGAAGATGAGTGAAGTGGAAATACAGGCGGATGGTAAAAAAGCCACGTTCTTCTATATTGCGGATGACCGGGTGGATTTTAGAGAACTCATTAAAATACTGGCTGGTGAATTTAGGCTGAAAGTAGAAATGCGCCAGATAGGTGCCCGGCAGGAAAGCGCTAAAGTAGGTGGCATCGGCAGTTGCGGAAGGGAACTTTGTTGTGCTACCTGGCTTACCGATTTTAAATCGGTGAATACTGCAGCGGCCCGTTATCAGAATCTTTCTATTAATCAAACCAAGTTAAGCGGGCAGTGTGGGCGGTTGAAATGCTGTTTGAATTATGAATTGGATACGTACCTGGACGCCTTGCAGGGCTTTCCTGAAAATGCGGATATGCTGCAAGTGGTAAGAGGAATGGCTACTTTAATTAAAAAAGACATTTTTAAAAACCTGATGTGGTACGTGTTGCCCGACAGCAGCAAGCAATATCCCTTAACTATTGAGCGGGTTAAAAAGATACGTTCGTTAAATGCGCAAGGTGTGGTTCCGGAAGAACTGGAAGCAGTGGAAGTAACTACCGGAAAGGTAAAAGAAGTAGAGCCGGAGTTTGTAGATGTAGTAGGGCATATTACATTAAGCAGCCTGGAGAAAGCAGATAAAAAGAAACATTACAAGCAAAGTGGCCCTGCTAAAAAAATGCAGGTGCAACCACCACAGCAGCGGGGAGGTGCACCGCAAAGACCATCTGGCAATGCGCCACAAAAGCCGCGGCAGGATAACCGGTTTAAACCGCAGTTGCAACAGCGCAAGCCGCCAAAAGATAATAATCCGAAAAAATAACTATTTAGTTAATGATACCGGAGAGGCAGTACCAGCAGGGGCTGCCTCTTTTTTTAGAGCCTTATATATCGCATCCTGAATTTTACTGCGGATATTTAATTGCGAAAGCAAATTATTGCTGCGCGAATTATAAACCCGGTTGCTCAAAAAAACATATACCAGCTTATATTCCGGATCTACCCACACGCAGGTGCCCGTAAAGCCGGTATGGCCAAAGGTTTCAGGCGATGCCATAGCAGATGGATACGGCTCTTTGCGGCTGGCATTATCTTTTTCAGGTTTATCAAAACCAAAGCCCCGGCGGCTGATATCGCTATGATAGGCGGTGAAATAATGGATGGTCTCTGGCTTTAAATACCGTTTACCATCCAGTTCGCCACCGTTCAAAAGCATTTGATACAGCAACGAAAGATCATAGGCATCAGAAAATAAACCGGCGTGGCCCGACACACCTCCAAACATAGCGGCGCCTTCATCATGCACATATCCGTGTAATAGCTGATACCGGAAGTAAGAGTCTTGCTCGGTAGGTACAGTTCGCTCCACACCAAAGCGCTGCCTGGGTTTAAAGCCGGTAGTCGCCAGTCCCATCGGTTCGTAAAAGTTTTTTTGTACGTATTGATCCAGTGGCATACCGCTTAGGGTTTCCACAATTTTTCCTAACAAAATAAAATCATTATCGCTATACACATACTTGCCTTTGGCGGTTAACGGGCTTTGCATGATGCGCTTCAGCAATGTATCGCTCCAACTGTTTTTTAAATACAGGTTTTCTGCTACCGGAACTGAAAAGTCGGGCTTCCAAGTGGTACTGTAGTATTTAGCAGAAGGATGGTTGGTAGAGTCCAGCGTTTCTTTATAAAAGATCACATCCGGTATCAAACCAGCCTGGTGCAGCAGGATATCACTCAAAACCAAACCAGCCTTATCGGTGCCTTTTGCATACGGCAGGTAATCGCCCAAATTTTTATTGATATCTAACTTACCCTGCTCGTACAACTTCATTACAGCAAGCGTAGTGGCCGATACTTTGGTAAGCGAAGCCAGGTCATAAATACTTCCCAGGTTTACCGGAAGGGAAGCCGGATTGTATTCGTAGTGGCCAAAGGCTTTATGATATTTTATTTGCCCGTTTTGCAGGGCTATTACCTCGCAACCCGGAAACACCTGCCTGGCCAATGCATCGCGAACAATACTGTCAATAACCAGCCACTGGGGTGTTGTGCCCACCGGGTAAAGATTACTCATCTGAATGCCGGAGCCGTAAGGCATATTGCAAACTGATACCGGGAGCTTGCCTTTAGCCGATACACGGCCTTCCAGGAAATCTGCCGCCGTATTTTGCGTGATGCTATCATCCTGGTACAGGGCTACTAATGTTTTAGCCGTGCAGAAGTTTTTTGCAGCATATACATTACCAAACAGAAACGTATGCGTAGTAGCCTGTGGCAAGCTATCCCATAAATTAATGGCAGCACTATCTATATTAAAATTATTGGCCGGACGCAAACTATAATTGGAGATGCCTGCTATTACTGCATCGTAGCGGCCGGTATCAATCTGATGAAGGATGCTGTTCGCCTTCAGCGAATCATCTTTATAAGAAAACAGAAACGTATTAGCGCTAAAGTCCTGCTGAAGCCTTTTGCCAAATACATTTAAGGTAGTATCGCCAATGCCGATATATGCTACTTTAGTATGCTTTACAAAAGGCAGCAGGTTCGCCTCGTTATGCAGTATCGTAAGTGCATTGCGGGCTACTATTTCTTTTATGGCGTCTGTTTTGGCATTTAAATCGGCTACAAGGTTGGTAGTATCAATTATATGTACCTGATGCAAGCCCAGGTTGTATTTGGCCCACAATACCTTCTTTACTTTTTCATCAATATCTTTTTGCTTTAGCTTTTTATGCCTTACCGCTTTTTGTACCGCATCAATAGCCGCACCTACATCTTCGGGCAGGCACAGCATATCATTGCCCGCCATCAACGCCTGTACAGCCGCTTCGCCGGCAGGATAAAACTTAGAAACTCCTTTCATTTCCAGTGCGTCGGTAAACGTTAATCCTTTATAGCCCAATTCATTTCTTAACAGGCCGGTTACATTATTTTTAGAAAGCGAAGTGGCACGGTTAGCTGTACTATCAATAGCCGGAATATATAAGTGGGCAATCATAACGCTGCCCACACCATTTTTAAACAATTGCTTAAAGGGATATAGTTCTAATGAATCTAATTGGTCTTTGCTTTTATTGATTACCGGGAGGTCTAAATGCGAATCTACCGCCACATCGCCATGGCCGGGAAAATGCTTGGCACATGCCATAATGCCTGTGGATTGCATGCCTTTCATATATGCTACTCCAAGGCGGGCTACTTTATCTTTATCCGCACCAAACGACCGGAAGCCAATCACCGGGTTATCGGGGTTATTATTGATATCCACCACCGGGGCATAATTAACGTGTATGCCCATGCGCTTGCATTGCTCGCCAATGGCTATGCCCATTTTATATACAATCGAATCATCGGTTAAAGCACCGAGTGTTAACTGATATGGAAATTTGGTAACGCTGTCCAGACGCATACCCAGGCCATATTCCCCATCAATACATACCATCAAAGGTGTTTTAGCAATAGATTGGTAGTAGTTGGTAAGATTGGCCTGCCGTACCGGTCCGCCCTGGAAGAAACAAAGAGCACCTACGTTGTACTTTTTGATTAAATCCGTTACTTGTGCCACATGCTCAGGCCCCAGGTTACTATGAGCCCGTATGACAATGAGCTGCGCAATTTTTTGTTCCTTATTCAACGATTTAAAAACACTGTCTACCCATTCGTTGCCAGGAAGTGCACTGCTATATTGGGCAAAAGAAATTTGAAAACAAATAGCGGATAATAAAAAGAGAAATAATGGTTTCTTCATACGGTAAATAACAAAAGCACAATTTAAGGCAAAATTGCCCATCTAATTATCTAGAAACGATATAGGTTTTTAACTATGGCAAATCTTTAATCGAAATAGTTATATAGTGTGGTGCCGTTTCATCGCCGCCAAAATACGGATAAAGCAAATAGCCTTGCGCGGTGGCCGTAGTACTCAGGCGCGGTAATGTTTTTACGCTATCGTTCAATGTAAAGATGTAGGTAGTTGCAGTAACTTTTATACTGCACCGTGCTTCCTGGCCAATGGCTATCGTACCCAGTTCTTCAGAAGCCATGATACCTTTATTATAAGTGTAGGCAAATAACCGCAGGGCGCCATCGCTCCAGCGCCACCCAAAGCGGGCACTATAAAGATGATGACTGGCATTGTTATCCGAAAAACCATACAACTTATTAATATCATATTGGTTTTCTGCAGAAAGGGTTTTGTAAATGGCCGTGCTATCAAATTGCACCGTAAACTTTAATTCGCTGGTATTGATAAATTTTAAGCTTCTTTGCCCACACTCGTGCTGTCCTTGCGGAATCATATACGTGGTAGCAACTGAAGTAGCGGGATTGTTAGTGATGCTGGTAGCGGATTTGCTGCGTAATGCATCAACGGTTTTGGTGCAGCTTGTCAATAGTAACAAGCCTGCCACACACAGGATCGGGTTCTTCATCTGGATTTTTCTAAGGATAGGCTGCTAAGATAGTATCCGTTACATTTTTGCAGTACTATTAGCTGTTTAAACATAATATTTTTTTTATATTTAAGAAGAACTACTTACGCTTCTGCAATTATCAACTCCTAATCGTTATTTTTGAAACCATAAGGAATGCATGGTGGGAGATCGAATTTTATTATTGCCGGATAACATTGCCAACCAGATTGCGGCAGGTGAAGTAATACAGCGTCCGGCCAGCGCCGTAAAAGAATTGCTCGAAAACGCCGTAGATGCCGGCGCTACCGAAATTAAGTTGATTGTGAACGATGCAGGCAAAGCGCTGATACAGGTAGTGGATAATGGTAGCGGTATGAGCGAAATGGATGCCCGTATGTGTTTTGAGCGGCATGCTACCTCAAAAATTAAAAACATTGACGACCTCTTTCATATAAAAACCATGGGCTTTCGCGGCGAAGCCTTAGCCTCTATTGCTGCTGTAGCACAGGTGGAACTAAAAACAAGGCGCCGGGAAGACGAAGTAGGTACCTGTATTGAAATAGAAAACAGCACCGTAGTAAAGCAGGAGCCGGTAGCTACGGCGGCAGGCACCAGCATTTCCATGAAAAACCTGTTTTACAATGTACCGGCCCGCCGTAATTTTTTAAAAAGCAATACCGCCGAAATGCGGCATATTATAGATGAATTTATCCGGGTGGCGCTGGCTTTTCCCAACCTCTTTTTTTCTTTAACCAGCAATGGGCAGCAGGTATTTCATTTAGAAGCCGGAACGTTGAAGCAACGCATCCTGCAATTATTGGGCGCCAACTACAATACAAAGCTGGTAAGCGTAAAAGAAGAAACCGATTATCTGAATATCTATGGTTTTGCCGGCAAGCCGGAAACGGCAAAAAAAACACGGGGTGACCAGTACTTTTTTGTCAACAACCGCTTTATAAAAAGTGCTTATCTCAACCATGCGTTGCAAAATGCTTTTCAGGATGTGATTGCAGGGGATAGCTTTCCGATGTATGTATTGTTTATTGACCTGGACCCGGTGCAGGTAGATGTAAATGTGCATCCTACCAAGCAGGAAATAAAGTTTGAAGATGAAAAGATTGTATATGCTTTTGTACAGGCGGCGGTAAAGCATGCGCTAGCGCAGTTTAGCATTACACCTACCCTGGATTTTGAATTGAATGCCGATATACAACAGCTGCCCTCTATTCAAAAACCTTTTACAGAAGATGCACAAACGGCTGCCCAGGCGTCCTCTATTTTTCAAACATTTACGCAGGCACACCAGGCACATAAAATTGAAAGCGGCAGCAATAGCTCGTTCAAGCCATTAAGTGCATATCATTCAGAATTGAAAGTTGAAAGCTTACAGCCGGATAATAATTCTTTACTGCCATCTGTCAATGATCAGCCATCAACCAACGATCAACGGCCAGGGGCTTACGACTTTGGCATTCAGCACTCAGCATTTACCATAGCAGAAGACACCAAACTTACCCAACTTTTTAATGCTTATATTCTCTTACCCGCCGCCGAAAATTTTTTACTCATTCACCAGCAATCGGCACACGAGCGGATTATTTATGAACGATTGAAAAAAGCGCTGGAAGGAAAAGTGATAGCTACGCAGCGTAGCTTGTTTGCCGCTACTATTGACCTGGCACCGGCAGATGCGGTATTGCTGCAGGAGTTACTGCCTGACCTGCAGCAGATGGGGTATAGCATTGAAACTTTTGGAAAGAACACTTTTATTATACAGGGTACGCCGGCCGATATCGCTACCGGAAATGAAAAACAGGTATTGGAAAAAATATTGGAGCAATGCAAACACTTTAGTTCCGACCTAAAATTTTCAAAAAGAGAAATGCTCATTCGGTCGGTGGCAGCGCAACACGCCATCAAAGCCGGAAAATCCTTAACTGCAAGCGAAATGAATAAGTTGATACAGGATTTATTTGCCTGCACACAGCCCAATACAACGCCATCGGGCAAACCTACCTATATGGAATTTAAAAAAGACAGCCTGGATAAAATGTTTGGAAGATAGATGCTGAAAACAAACTTAATATTCTTTAATCTATTATTACCGGTGTACGTCGCCGGTAATTTCTATTTGAAAGGATCTGCTTAAGTGTTATATCAGTTAAACCTTCCAAAACCTTCAATCTTTCTATAGGGCTTTTTAAAAAAGTTGTCCACCACTTCATTAAACTGGTCTTTATAGTAAATGGGTGTAGCGTGACCGGAGTTTGGAAGTATCCACAGGTAAGAATCAGGAATGGATTCCGCAATAAGCATCGTATGCCTGGGAAGCAGTACATCATGGTCGCCGCCAATTACCAGTGTCGGGCATTTGATGCTGCTTAGCTGCACGGTAGTAATATGGGGTTCGTAGGATAATAAATGTGCCAGCTTCCGCACATGCTTTACTTCAGGCGTTTGCTGCACTTTACTTAAGGAGTCGTTATAATTCATAGCCCAATGATATACAAACGGAGCAACGGCTGTAGTATCCGGCCAAAGATTAGCACCGGTAACAGCCAGTTTTTTTACTTTGTCAGGATGGCGCATAGCAAGCAGCAACCCATTAATGCCACCATCGCTCCAGCCAATCACATAGCAGGAATCCATATGCAAACTATCGAGCAGTGCATTCAGGTCATCGGCCATCATTTCATAACTTAAAGAATCGCCTGTATCTGCTGATTTTCCCTGTGCCCTGCTATCGGCAACGATCACTTTGTAGCTTTTGGAGAAATAAGGTATTTGGTAAAGAAAATTATTGATGGAGCCTCCATTACCATGAATGATAAGCAAGGGTTCGCCTTTGCCATATGTTTCATAATACATATTAAAACCCCGTGTTTTTACAAACTTTCCTGCCTTGCTGTTTTTACCATACATAGTAGTATCAAACGGAGATACAGTAGATTGGGCGTAAGTACACAGTGCAGCCGCTGTGGTAATTATTAAAAGAAATACTGCTTTTGAAAATTTCATAACAATAATATAAGTACCAGTAAGCTAATCATTTTTAACGAAGATGAACAGCTTTACATTGTATTTGATTCGATATCCTTCTTAGTATTAAATGCGATAATAGTACTGGATAGAAAGACCTTTTCTTCTTTAGAATGGATGCGACTCTTTTCTTATTGCCTGTCAATTATTTGCAACGTTTTGAGATCTTTTGTTCCATTAAAGAATTTTTCTAAAACAGCTTGAAACACCGGATGCGCCTTAGGCAATGAAGCAAACAAGGTCATAGACGATTTTAATTTTACATCATCCGGGCTGCCGAAAACTTTAGTAGGATTGTTATTTTCCAGGTGGAGCAACGCTTCGGAAATTTCAAGGAGCCGGCTTCCCAACACAGGATGGTTTAAATAAGCCTCCGCTTCCTGCACATCATTTATAGCATAAAACCTTGAGGTTTCGCTAAAGCCCAGGCCTTGTATTTGAGGAAAGATATACCACATCCAGTGGCTTTGTTTTCTTCCTCTTTTCACTTCTGCCAATGCAATGGCGTAATCCCTTTGCTGTGCATCAATAAACCGTTCCAGGTTGGTATCATTTGTCATATGCTTCAGTTGCTTTTATGGCAATAATTTAATTTGAACAAATGCCTTTATAAATTTACCGCTAGCTTACTAATATACATCCGTTTTATAGTACTTTCTGCGGAGTGATTTTAATAAAAGATTTGCCTTAATACCTGTTCCTTACTTTCCTTAAAAATTGTTCAACACTTTTTCTAACCATCGTTCCGGAAGTTTGATGATTGTTTACCAGCACTGAAAAGATCAACAATTTATTTTTCCGTGTATACAAATAGCCGCTTAACGTAATAACACCTGAAAGGCTGCCGGTTTTCGCATAGATATAGCTACTGTCGCTTGTATAATAATTACTTAAAGTGCCGCTGTTGCCGGTGGGCAGTATGGCTTTCATTCGCTCCATACCAAAATCGTTTTTCAATTTTACTAATACCATTACAAGATCCTGCGGTGTAAATAAATTATAGCGGCTTAAGCCTGAACCGTCCACCCAGCGCGGCTTTTGAGGCAGATCGCTAAGATCGGTTTTTAAAAGCGTGTCAATAACTTTTCCATCATTCATACTGCCTAGCAATTCATTGCTTACCATTAGTAAACTCTGTTCGGCAAAAAGGTTATCGCTCCGGTACATCATAT